>JBOHTT010000360.1:0-5125 GCA_050733775.1 Vulcanimicrobiaceae bacterium | reverse complement strand
ACGCTGTACTACGGCGGCGCGCAGAAAGAGCACGATGCCGATCGTCTCGCGCAAGCTTTGCGCGAACGGCTCGTGGGAATCGACGTCGAATGGTTCTTCGGTGGGCAGCGAGCCTCGGAGTACGTGGTGTCATTTGAACGATAAGCAGGAACTCGTCATCGCGGTCGACGCGATGGGCGGAGACAACGCCCCCAAGGAGATCGTATTCGGTGCGGTCGCGGCACAGCGCGACGGGATCGCTCGCATCATTTTGGTCGGCGACCGGGATCGCATCGAGACGCACTTGCGGTCAGCGCGCTGCGACATCGAGATCGTCGACGCACCTGACGTCGTACCGATGGACGCGGCGCCGTCTCAAGCCGTGCGCGGGGCTGATCGTTCGAGTATCGGTATCGCCGTTGAGTTGGTGCGAAGCGGTCGCGCGCACGCCGTCGTCTCGGCCGGCTCGAGCGGAGCGTTCTTGGCAATCGCGCTCATTCGCCTTCGCACGATTGCAGGCATCGGGCGGCCGGCAATCGGCGCGGTCTTGCCTACGCCGAAGCAGCCCGTGGTGCTCATCGATGCGGGCGCCAACGTCGACTGCCGTCCGGAATGGCTGATGCAGTTCGGCATCATGGGATCCGCATATGCTCAGGCGGTGCTTGGGATGCCGACTCCCCGTGTCGCGATCGTCTCGATCGGCGAAGAACGTGGGAAGGGTAACGCGCAAGTCTTAGAAGCGGCCGAGCTGCTTGAGTCCGCGCCGATCCATTTCATCGGAAACGCAGAAGGGAGCGATCTCTTTTCGGGGCGTGCCGACGTACTCGTTACCGACGGTTTTGTCGGCAACGTCATGCTGAAGCTCGCCGAGTTCGAAAGCATCGCACTGCAAAACGCGATTCGGGAGGCGCTCGTCACCAGCGGTCCAGACGTCAAGCTGGGCGCGCTTTTGACGCGTCGCGCGTTCTCAAAGCTCAAACGCTCCTTGCATTATGAAACGTACGGAGGCGCGCCGCTGCTCGGCCTCCGTGGAAACTGCATCGTGGCGCATGGCAGAAGCAGCCGCGTCGCGGTGCGCAATGCGATTCGCGTCGCGGCAACGGAGGTTCGCGAAGACGTCATCGGCAAGATCGGCGCACTCGTGGCTCCGCTGGTGCAAGCCGTGCGCGCTTAGCAACTTCCGTGGCCGCGATCGTAACGGACTCGACCGCGGATCTCGATCCGGAAGTCGCAAAAGGGCTTGGCATTGACGTCGTGCCGTTGTACGTCAATTTCGGAAGCGAGAGTTTTCTCGATCGCGTCGAGATTACTCGCGAGGCATTTTACCAACGCCTCGCTGCTGGAGGCGTGCTGCCTACGACGACGCAAGCCTCGACTGCCGCATACGAGCAGTCGTTCGCCACACATGTGTCGGCCGGTGAAGAGATTGTGTGCTTGTCGATCTCCGGGCGTCTATCGGGTACGATCAATGCAGCGTCCGCCGCCGCGGCGCATTTCCCTGACGCGACGATCTGTGTCTTCGACTCACGGACCGTTTCCGGCGGTTTGGGGCTTCTCGTGTTCGCGGCGCACGAGCTGACGCGGCGTGGTGCCTCCGCCGTCGAGATCGTCGCGGCGCTCGAAGGAATGCGAGCGCGTCAGGCGCTCTACGCGGCAATTCCCGATTTGTCGCATGCGGTTCGCACTGGGCGGATTTCGCGAACGATGGCGACGATCGGTGGGATGATGAGGATTCTGCCGGTGCTCGGTCTCGACGATGAAGGAAAGGTTGCCGAAATCGCGCGCGTTCGAACGTTCGACCGCGCGCTCGACACGCTGGTGGAAGAGACCGCGACGCGCCTCGCGAGGACTTCGGATTCGCGCGTTGCGATCGTTCACGCCCACGCGCCACAAACCGCCGAAACCTTGCGGGAGCGGTTGGTTCGAAAGACCGGCGGTACCATTGCGCGTCTCGACGTCTTGGAGACGGGTCCTGCGATTGCCGTTCATGCCGGAATCGGTGCCGCCGGCATCTTTTCGCTGTTCTAGAATTTAGCATGTCTGTCGGCGTTTACGTTCACTTGCCATTTTGCCCGTATATTTGTCCGTACTGCGATTTCGCCAAATGGCCGTATCGCCGCAGCGCGATGGATCGTTACTTGGAAGCGTTGCGCGCCGAGATTGCTGCCGCGCCGGACTTTTCGGCAGCGACACTATTCCTCGGCGGCGGAACGCCGAACACGATTCCGGCATCGCATCTCATCGAGCTCATCGAGGTTCTCCGACGACGCTTTAATTTGCCTTACGGTGCCGAAGTCACGCTCGAAGCCAATCCCGAGCCTGAGCTGTGCGAAGATTTCGCTGCCTATCGACGAGCCGGCGTGACGCGGCTTTCGCTGGGGGTTCAATCGTTCGTCGAGAGCGAGCTTCGCGTGCTGGGACGCCGGCATTCGGCGGATGATGTCGCCGTCGCGGTACGGCGAGCGCGCGAGGCCGGTTTCGACGATCTTTCGCTCGATCTCATCTTCGGGGTGCCGGGTCAGACGTTGACATCCTGGGAAGTGTCTCTGGACGCTGCAATTGCGCTTAGCCCCAATCACATTTCGGCGTACGGTTTGACGATCGAATCTGGGACGCCGTATGCCGAGTGGTATTCGCGCGAGCCGCATGCCTTTTCAGATAGCGACGTCGAGGCGGACCAATATGGCATCGCGATCGAGAAGCTGCAGCGTGCCGGCTTCGAGCACTACGAGATTTCAAATTTCGCGCGCCCCGGACATCGCTGCCGCCACAACGTCAATTATTGGAAGAACGGCGAATACTTGGGGCTGGGGGTAGGCGCCGCATCCTATCTTGACGGCGTGCGTTCGGTGCATACGCGCGATCTGGAAGCATACGTGGCTGCCGCGACGGCGAGAAAACCCATTCCTGGGGATTCGGAGCGTCTGGTCGGCGATGCGCGCGCCGGAGAGGCGGCAATGCTTGCTTTGCGAACCGATGAAGGAGTCGAACTGGGCGCATTCCGCGAACGGTACGGGATTGATTTTCTGTCTTCATACGAGCGAGCAATTCAAGAACTCAAGGGTGCCGGGATGTTGGAAGTGACGCCGACGCACGTGCGGCTCACGCCGGCTGGGCGTTTTATGGCGAACGATGTCTGTGGCGAATTCATCACACAAACCTGAGGCAGCCGACATTGCGGGAACGCTGCTCCGGATTCTGTTTGCCATCGCCTTCGCAACGGCAGGCTTCCTTTTGGGGCGCGAGCTCTACGATCGCACGCTTTCCCTTCACGTCGCGAACGGCCGGGCCCAACTTGCCCTCCTGATCGGCGTGCCGGTGATCGGCGCGCTACTCGGCGTCGTCTTCACACCATACGCTCAAAGATTCTTCGAGAGCGCACTCGTGGCGACCGAGCGCAGCATCGAGCGGATGTCACCGAGCCAGCTAGCCGGCGGCGCAGTCGGACTGATCGCCGGTCTCATTATCGCGTTTCTCATCAAAAGTATTCTCTTCGACTACATCACGTTCGCCGGTCAGGCAGGCATCTACGTCGCCGCGGTCGTGTATCTGATCGTGAGCGTCTTTGCGGCCTATCTCGGCGCGCGCGTCGGGGCGAAGCAGCGCGTCCCGCTCGTCGAGGGTATGGCCGCCTCGCCTGCCGCGGTTGTGATGAAGCTGATCGACACGTCCGTCATCGTCGACGGCCGTATCACGGAAATCGTCGAAAGCGGATTTATCGATCCGCCGTTTGTCGTACCACGCTTCGTATTGCATGAGATTCAGCTCATTGCCGATTCGACGGATCCGATCAAGCGTTCGCGTGGACGGCGTGGATTGGACGTCCTTACGAAGCTTCAGGAGATCGCGCCGATCGAGATTAGCGAGCGCGATTATTCCGATATCGCCGGCGTGGATGCGAAGCTGGTTCGTATGGCGCGTGATGTCGGTGCAAAACTCGTAACGAACGATTACAACCTCAACCGCGTGGCACACGTGGAAGGCGTCTCCGTCTTAAACATCAACGAGCTCGCCAACGCCGTGAAACCAATCGTGCTGCCAGGCGAAGAGATGCACGTGGCAATTTTGCGCGAAGGGAAGGAGCCGCAACAGGGCGTCGGTTATCTTGACGACGGCACCATGATCGTAGTGGAAAACGGTCGCAGACTCATCGGCGAAAGCACGGACGTCGTCGTGACCAGCGTATTGCAAACCGTAGCGGGACGGATGATTTTTGCCAAGGCTAAGCGGTGAGCTGGGCGGCAGTCGTCGTTGCCGCCGGTCGTGGTACGCGTTTCGGACGCCCGAAGCAGCTGGTAGAGATCGCGGGGCGACCGATGTTGGCCTGGTCGATCGAGACGCTCGCCCGCATCTCTGAAATCGGTACGCTCGTCGTGACCACGGAGCCGGAGAATATTTCGGACTTCGAAGCAGTCGTTGCGGCACACGCGGGGCCATTGCGCACCCGCGTGGTACGGGGCGGCGAAGAACGACAGGATAGCGTACGCACGGCGCTCGAGTCGCTGTCTGCCCTGGACGATGTCCCGAAGTTTGTGCTCGTACATGACGGCGCGCGCCCGATGGTTGAAGCCGGCGACGTTCGGCGCGGAATGGACGTGACGGCACCCGGAACCGGCGCACTACTCGCTATTCCGGTCGTGGATACGATCAAGCGCGTCGATGATGCCGGGCGCGTGATTCGCACGTACGATCGCGCTCAGCTATGGGCGGCACAGACGCCGCAATTCGCTTCATTCGACGATTTGCTGCGCGCGCATCGCCACGCGCAACGAGCAGGCCTGCGCGTCACCGATGATGCGGCGCTGCTCGAAAATATCGGCCTGACGGTGAGGATCGTCGAAGGCAGAGCCGACAATTTCAAGGTTACGGTGCCGGCCGATTTAGAGCGCGCCGAGCTGATTTTGCGCGGCCGCGCTGCGGCAAGGAGCCTCTGAAGAACCCCATGTACCGATCGTTTCGAGCGCCGGGCACGCAGATGCAAGGAAACGGCGAGGGCGCATACCCGCAGCGGTCTGTAACCGAACCGTTGACACAGCAGATGCGGCTCCGCCGCCGAAACCCTACGGGCAACGGCAATTTTGCCGCATATCATTGTCGCATCGTCAGTTACATAGCGCCTGAGGCTATGCTCCTTCCTCGCTCCTCG
>JBOHTT010000359.1:0-10543 GCA_050733775.1 Vulcanimicrobiaceae bacterium | reverse complement strand
GTCGGGCACGTACGCCGGCGCGGTCTCGAGCCGGGCGCGCGCTCCGAAGAGCCGGCAGAAGTGATCGACACGAACGTCGTCAAGCTGAACGCACTCGAGTGGCGTGTGCTTACGACACTGAAACGCGAGCTCGCGCCGGAAGAAATCGTGCGCGACGTGTGGCGCGCGCGCGCCGCCGAAGCCGGCCTCGGCTACGACGAGTTCGTTACCGTCGCGCAGCGGCTCCACGAGCTTGGCGTCATCGGGCGGTTCTCGACGTTCCTCGAGCACGTCAAACCGACCGCGGGCAATCTCGGCAAGAGCGTGACGCGCTACAACGCCCTCTTCCATTGGGCGGTGCCCGAGGGCCGCGAGCTCGACGCCGGGTGCGAAGTCGGACGTCATTACTGCATGACGCATGCCTATTGGCGCGAAGGCGGACCCGAATTTCGCGGCGTCAACGTCATGGGCGTCGTGCACGGCACCGAGAAACAAACGGTGCTCGCGCATAAGGCGGCGATCGACGTGCATCTGGAAGAAGCCGGGATTCCGGTTTCGTACACGAACGTTTTTTGGGGCGGGCGCAGCGAGATAAAGCCGTCGGAAATTTCACCCATAGCCTACGAGGACTTTTGCCGCAGTCGCGGGCTCGATCCCGACGCGATGCGTGCGTAGGGGCGAATTCACTGCCGGCGCCGTCGCCCTAACCGCCGCCGCGCCCGCCGCGGTGCGCGCGCAGCCGCGACAGCGCCATTCTTACACGATCCCGCACACGCTACGCTACGCGACCGGTAGCGAGCCGCGCAATCTCAATCCGCTGCTGACGCAAGATTACGTCGCGTTCCTCATGGCGTCGTTGACCATGGCGTGGCTCGTGCGGTACGACCATCAAAACCGGCCGGTGCCGGAACTCGCGACCGACGTGCCGACGCAAGGCAATCGCCTCATCAGCCGCGACGGCAAGAGCATAACCTTCAAGCTGCGGCACGGCGTCGTGTGGTCGGACGGCGTGCCGTTTACGGCCAAGGACCTCGTCTTCACCTGGAAGTGCGTGATGGACTCACGCAACAACATCGTGAGCCGTCTCGGCTGGGAAGACATCTACCAGATCGATACGCCCGACGACTACACCGCCGTCTTTCGGCTGACGCGGCCGTTCGGCGGCTTTTTGCCGACGTTTTTCGGGAGCGGCGGCGCCAACCCGTGCATCATGCCGGCGCATCTCTTCAAAGATACGCTAATCAACGAGGCGCCGTACAACGCACTGCCGGTCGGGATCGGGCCGTTCAAGTACGTGCGCTGGCAACGCGGTCAAGAGATCGAGCTGGTTGCCAACGACAAGTATTGGCGCGGCAAACCGAAGCTAGAGCGCATCATCTCCAAGCTCATTACCGACGAGAATACCGTTTTCACGCAGATTCAGTCGCACGAGATCGACTTGTGGGTTGCGGCACAATCGACGTATTGGGATCGTCTGCACGGCATCGCCGGGGTCACGCCGATAAAGCGCGTAAGCGGCTTTTTCGATCATATCGACTTCAACGTCTCGCATCCGATCTTACGCGAACAGCCGGTTCGCGAGGCGCTGCGCTACGCCATCGATCGCAAGACGATCAATCGCACGATCTATCATGACGTCGGCCTCGTCCAAGAAGGAATGTTCTCGCCCGTGTATCCGCTGTCGGATCCGACGATTCCGGTCACGCCGTACGACCCGCGGCGCGCAAACGAGATTCTCGACGGCGCCGGCTGGCGCATTGGGCCGGACGGCGTGCGCGCCAAGGAAGGGCAACGCCTCAACCTCGAGATCGTTACGACCAGCGGCGTGCCCGATCGCGACGCGACGATCCAGCTCATTCAAAGCTGGTGGAAGCAGGCCGGCGTCAACCTCAGCTTGCTGCACTATGCGGCGCCGATGCTCTTCGCGACGTACGGCGACAACGGCATCTTGCAGCGCGGCAAATTCGAAGTCAGCCTGTTCTCGTGGCTGCCGCCGCCGACCGGAAATCTCGCGAATTTATATTCTTCGAAATACATTCCGCCCAAAGGGCAAAACGATCTGCGCTACGGGAATCCGAAGGTCGACGCGTGGTGCGAGACCTTCGACCAAGCCTACGACCTCGAGCAACGCAAGAAGCTCGCCTCGCAGATCGTGCGACAAGTCGTCGCGGACGTGCCGACGATCGTCCTGCGCATCCGCGAAGACATCTACGCGTACAACGACGACCTTGTCGGCTTCAACCCGAACGCGCAAACGCCATTCGACTGGATGATGGACGTGGATATTTGAATGTCATCCTGAGCAAAGCAAGGCTGCGGCGGTGGTTCGACTCCGCTCGCTAATGCTCGCTCCGCTCACCATGACATGTCTCATGGTGCTAGTCCTTGTTTCCGGATGCGTCAAAGAGACGAGCGTTTCCGAGAATGGTACTGGTGTTGCGCGCAAGCATCCGGCGCACGTGCTCGTGTACGCGGATGGGCAGAATTTCACGACGCTGAACCCGCACTTGTACACCGCGACGTCGCTGCTGAATCTCGCGGAGCTGACGATGGCGTACCTCGTGCGCTGGGACCATCAGAATAGGCCGATTCCCGAGCTGGCGACGGTGGTGCCGACGCAAGGGAACGGCGGGATCAGCAAAGACGGCAAGACGATTACCTGGCACCTGCGCCAAGGGGTGAAGTGGTCGGACGGCGAGCCCTTCGATGCCGACGACGTCGTCTTTTCGACCAAAGCGGTGCTCAATCCGAAGAACAACGAGGTCGGTCGCGACGGCTGGGACCTCATAGAGAAGATCGACGAGCCGGACAAATACACCGTCGTCTATCATTTGAAAAAACCGTTTGCGTCCTACGTGCCGATTTTCTTTACGAGCGCCGGCGCGAACCCGTGCATCTTGCCAAAGCATATCCTCGGCAATCTTCCCGACATCAACACGGCACCGTACAACTCGAAGCCTGTCGGCATAGGGCCGTTCCGCTACGTCTCATGGAAGCGCGGTGACTCCATCGAGCTGGAAGCGAACCCGTATTACTGGCGCGGCCAGCCGAAGCTCAAGCGAATCATCTACAAGCAAATTCCGGATCGCAACACCCTCCTGACGCAGCTGCAAACCGGCGAGATCGACTTTTGGCCTTACGTCGGGCTGGGGTTCTACGATCGCGTGAAGGCAATCCCCGGGCATACGGCCATCGCGCCGGTCGGCTATTACTACGCGCACATCGACTTTAATACGAAGCATCTGCTCGTCTCCGACGTTCGCGTCCGGCGTGCGCTACGGTACGCCCTCGATCGTAAGACACTGCTGGACAAAGCCTATCACGGAGCGGGCGTACTTTCGGAAACGATGATCTCGCCGCAGAATCCGGCGCATCATGCATTTCCGGCGATCCCGTACGATCCCGCGAAGGCGAACGTGCTTCTCGATCAAGCCGGCTGGGGGAAGCGCGGCTCAGACGGGATTCGCATGAAGAACGGCAAGCGCTTCAGCCTCGATTACGCGATTTACACCGGCGCGCCCGATACCGACACGATGGTCGAGCTGATCCGCGGCATGTGGAAGCGCGTGGGCGTCGAGATCGTCGTGCATCACTACGACACGGGCTTGTTCTTTGCGCTGGCACAAAATGGCGGAATCGTCTATGGCGGAAAATTCGACGTCACGAGCTTTTCGTGGGGCGGCGATCCGATCGGCGACATTTCGGAGCAATATGGCTGCGAGTTCATTCCGCCGAACGGTCAAAACATGATGCGTTGGTGCAGCAAGCGCTTCGACGCGGATATGGCCAACTTCAAGGTGCTGTACGACCTCAAATCACGCCAGCCGTACTTGGACGACGCGATTCAGACGATCATCGACGAATCGCCGACCGTGATCACATTCATCACTCGCGACGTTTTTGCGTACTCGAACGCAATGACAGGCTTTCATCCGAACGCCCTGACACCGTTCGACGACTTCATGAACGTCGACATTCAGTAAGCATGTCCCGTAACGTGAAAGCGTTGCGGACGGCGTTGGCCTCCCGGTCGTTGTTGCCGAGATTGCGCCGATGAGTGATGAGGCGGCTTAGCTTGACGGCAAAGCAGAAATCGCGGGGCACCGCCGCCAGCCAGCGGTCGATCGCATCCGCACGCGGAAGCCGATAGGTTGTCGCGTTGGCTCGACTGTCGAAAAATGTTGCGCGTAATGTGCGAGCCAGTTACGGTGGGCCAGCCCCTTCGGGTAGAAGTTCGCGCGCCAATCCGCGTACGCCCAGCCGCTCGTTCCGACGTGTATCCTCGGGGGCACGCTGTTGTTGCTTCCCCGTCAGCCATGTCGCGACGCCGAGGAGTGCGGTCGCAAACAAGGTCAGCGAACGCAACAGACTCCAAACGGGATCGGTCGCATCGAGTCCCCCCGCCTGCTGTTCGAGCGCCCACACGTCGCTGACGCTTGCATCGAGCGGCGGCTGCCAGTGCAGCGGCAGCGAGTCGGGCCAGACCGGCGCAGGATGCGTGCGGGCAACGATTGCGACCATGACGACGGCGAGCGGCACGCACAGACCGGCCCAACTCTCACGCTGCAATCCCGCAACGAGCGCAAATCCAAGCGCGCAGGCGACGCTGAGCACGACCGTTTGCAGGCCGCCATTGGGCCGCTGCGCCAAGCCGAGCCAATCGACTCCGGCCGCCGTCGCGACAATCGAGGCAAATGCCAGCGTCGTGCCTCGCGCTCGGACGGCGCAACACAGTGCCGGCAGAACGAGTAAGACGAAGTCGTGTTCGTGCACGAACGGTATGACGAAGAGCAGCGCGCAGCTCGCGATGCCCGTGCGCAGCGTCGGGTCCCGCAATTGTCGCGCCGCGAGGAGCGTTAAGGCGATCGCGAGCCCGGCAGATCCGAAGCGCAGTGCCACCAGCACCGCCGGAGGGGCGCCGAATCCGCGCGCGATGCCTTGTGGCGTGATCTGAATGACCGTCGCGGCCTCCGAGGCGCCGTGAATCGAAAGCAGGTGGAGGTAACTCCAGACTCCGGCGAATCCGCCGTTCGCAAGGGTCAGCGTGCCGAACAGCACTGCGCCGAATGCGAACGCGGCGAGCGCGCGCGCGTCGGTTGCTCGTGCGATCAGCGGAAGGATGAGGCTCGGCTGCAACGCGCCGATGGCCGCAGAAACTCCGGCCGCGAACACCAGGCGCGTCCGCAACAGCACGAGCGCTCCAACGATTCCCGCTGCAGCGAGCAGCGCGACTTGTCCGAGCGCGACGTCGCTAATCAGAGGGCCATATGCGGCTGAAAAAACGGCAATACCGAGCAGAACGCTCGCGCGCTGTGGCGCGCCGGCGAGCGATGCCGAACCAAAAACGATCGTGAGCAGCGCCAACGCGAGAATGGCACCCCAAAGCCGCCCCGCGACGTCGTATGGCAGTCGCGCGACCGCGCGCCACAGCGGAATCCCCGCCGATGGACCGACGAACGGAAGCGTCTCGTCGTGCGACGTGTCGATGCCCGGAATATCACGTTCGGCACCCCAGATTGCGCGTCCGTACGGATCCCCGCCGCGATTGGCGACGACGCCCGCAGAATAGAACGCCTCGAAGTCGCGCATTGCCATGCCGGTATTGCCGGTCGGGCGCACGATAAAGAACGCGACAAACAGGAGCACGGTCGCGACGGTGATGACGAGAGCGGTTGCGTTACGGCTTCGAATGATCGGCGTACAACACCAAGCGTTCGACGCGCGAATTGTTCCCCATGACGTACGCCACGCCGCGCGGAAAGCGCACTTCGTAGCGCTGACCGTAGATGGCGGGACTCGGACCGCCGACGGCCGGAACGAATTCATCCGAAAGCTTCGTGACGGGCATGCCCAAAGAAATCTCGCCGGGGATCAAACGGAACGTTCCGATCGCACGCGGCGCGAGATTTGGAACGGCATCCGACGTGACGTAATAGTGCTCGACACCGATCAAGATGTCGTCTTTGTAGAATGCCGAGATGAACGCGCGCTTTCCATCGTGGCGCATGCCGTAGCTATGAAAGCCCTTCGCCGGATAAGAAAAACCGCTGCCGAGGGCCTTCTCAACGTCGCTGCGCGTCGTTTTGTCGAGCTCGAACGGGATGTTCTCGTTGAACAAGATCACCGGACGATCGATCGGCGCCGGTGGAACCGGCGGTTTTCCGATCTGCTGCTCGACGAACTTCGCCATGATCTCGACGGCTCGAATCATGGCGAAATCCGGCGGTGGTTTCTCGTCAGGTGGCACGCCAAGCAAGGTTCGCCGGTAGCAGAGGGGGTACCTCACGGCCATGCCTCGCGTGCTGATCCTTGGCGGCGGTTTTGCCGGCTTGGCAGTTGCTGCGCGACTCGAAAAACTCTTGCGTCCCGGCGAAGCCGAGGTGACGCTCGTAAGTCGCGACAACTACGCGCTCTTCACACCGATGCTGCCGGAAGTCAGCAGCGGGGACCTCGAGGCGCGGCACATCATCTCGCCGCTGCGTGCGACGTTGCACGCGACCGAGCTGGTGCTCGGCGAGGTTCAGGCGATCGACCTCGGAGCGCGACGCGTTGAAGTGCACCTGCTTTTAGGCGGCAAGACGAAGCACGTCGCGTACGACCACTTGGTCCTCGCGACCGGCAGTGTGACCGCGACGTTCGGTATTCCGGGCGTTGCTGAGCACAGCATTCCATTCAAGCGTTTGGAAGACGCCGAAATGCTCCGCAATCGGATCGTTGAGACGCTGGAAGTTGCCGACGTCGAAACCGATCGGGACCGGCGCGCTTCGCTGCTCACGTACGCGATCGTCGGCGGCGGGTACACCGGCGTTGAAATCGCCGGTCAGCTCGTCGATTTCTTCCGCGGCATCGTGCGCTTCTACCGAACCATCGAGTACGACGATATTCGTATCGTTCTGGTCGAGGGCGGCCCAAAGCTGCTGCCCGATCTGTTGCCGCGCATGGGTGAGTATTGCGTGCGGCTGCTGAAGAAGCGCAACGTCGAAGTGCGCGTAGAAGCGCTAGTGTCGCAAATTGACGCGGACGGCGTGAGCCTCAAAGACGGTAGCCGCATCGACGCTGCCACCGTCGTCTGGAGTGCGGGCGTGAGACCGTCGCCGCTGATTGCTGCGTTGCCGCTGCCGCATGCGCGCAACGGCGGCATTCTTGTGCAAGGCGACATGTCCGTTGCGGAACACCCGGGACTGTGGGCTCTTGGCGATTGTGCGTGGATTCCGAATCCGAAAGGCGGCTACTATCCCGCAACGGCGCAACACGCAATTCGCGAAGGACCGCTGCTTGCGGAGAACGTCGTGCGCGTGCTTCGCGAAGAACCGACGCAGACGTTTCGCTGGCAGTCGCTCGGGACGATGGCGTCGCTGGGAGAGAAGCACGGCGTGGTTGGCTTTCCGAACGGTTTCGTACTCACGGGCTTTCCGGCGTGGTGGCTCTGGCGAACGTATTATCTCTCGCGCATTCCGGGGCTTTATCGCAAGACGCGCGTCGCGCTCGACTGGCTTCTCGCGCTCATCTTTCCACGCGACATCGCGCAAGTGCGAGTCGACAACGCGCTCGCGCAGCGCGAGGCGCGAGAAGACGCCGGCTTGCACTAGAGCGTCAGATCCAGGGCTCCGTTTCGCCGGCGTAGACGTTCGTGTAGAGCGTGCTCGAGTCGGGCAGAGGTTCGGCTTCGATGCGATCGGTAAGCTCGTTGACGTAGCGCCCGATCTCTTGACGTAACTTTTCGATCTCTTCAAATGTGATTAGCTTGTGCTCGACGAGATAGCGCTCGAAGCGTGGAATCGGATCTTGCGCGCGGTATTTTTCGACCTCGTCTTTGGTACGATACGTGCGGTCGTCGTCGTCGGTCGTATGCGAGAGGAAGCGATAGCATTTTGCTTCGATCAGCGTGGGACCGCCGCCGCCGATCGCTCTCTCGCGCGCGGTGCGCACGGCTTGATAAACCGCAATCGGGTCGAACCCGTCGACCTCCAACCCTTCGATGCCATAACCGGCGGCGCGATCGGCGACGGTTGTGTTGCGCATCTGCTTGGAAATCGGCGTCGAGATCGCCCACTGATTGTTCTCGCACAGCCAAATCACCGGCACTTGATGAATCGAGGCGAAATTCATGGCTTCGTGCCACTCGCCCTCGCTCGTCGCGCCTTCACCAAATGTGCACAACACAGCGCGATCGTTCTCGCCGCGATATCTGAACGCGTAAGCGGCGCCGGCGGCATGCGTGCATTGCGCGGCGATGATCGACGAAATCGATGCGATGCCGCGTGACCGCGCGCTCACATGGTTGATGATCGAACGCCCGAGGGTCGTATCGGTCGCGCGCGCGAATTGCGAGCGAAAGACGTCTTCGACGGGCAATCCGCACGCGATGGAGATCCCCGTATTGCGATAATAGGGATAGAGCACGTCTTTTCCCCGCACGAAGGCGAGACCGGCACCAGCCTGCACCGCTTCGTGACCTTCCGAGCCCATCGCGATCGCGACTTTGCCTTGCCGGTTGAGCTGAAATCCGCGATTGTCGACGGCGCGCTGCGTGAGCATATTCCGCAGCAGGTCGAGAAGTTGCGCTTCCGTCAGCCCGCCGGCGGGCGCACTGCCGGTCGTCGCCATTGCGTCTCTCTTGCCCGCTTTTGCGCCGAGGACCTACGCAGCGACAGACAAAAGCAAGCTCGCGTGCACGGTCGTGCTGCCGAACGGCGCCGTTACGACATCGATTCGCTGACCGATGTCGCGCTGCGGGTGTTCGCTCGAAAAGGCTATGACGGCGCCTCGATGGACGACGTGGCTGCCGAAGCGGGTATTACGAAGGCCGGCATCTACCATCACGTCCGCGGCAAGGAAGAGTTGCTCGCGCGCGGTTTGGGTCGCGCGCTCGATGCGCTGTATGCAATTCTCGACGAGCCAGCCGCAAAAAACGGGCCGGCCGCCGCGCGACTGCAGCATCTGATTCGCCGTGTCGTGCAGACGACGACGCAGCACGTTGCCGAAGTTACCGTGCTGTTTCGTGCGCGTGGAAACGCGCAGGTCGAGCGAGACGCACTCGAACGACGGCGACGTTTTGACCGCGTCGTCGCTGACCTCGTGCGCGAAGCGCAGCGTGACGGCGAGGTTCGCGCGGATCTCGATGCGGCGCTCCTGACGCGTCTTGCCTTCGGGATGTCGAACTCGATCGTCGAGTGGTATCGCCCCGAGCGCGCGAGCGACGTGCCGAAACTGACCGACGCCGTGCTCGCGATGCTTTTCGAGGGGATTACGAAGCGCTGACGCGCAGCTCCGGAAGGTCTACCGGAGCCGGGAGCGGCTGATTGCGCAGCGCCGCAAGCACGTTCGAGACGGCAACCTGCAGCATTTCGTCGCGCGTTTCGTGCGCCGACGTTCCCATGTGCGGAATGACGACGACGTTCGGCAGCGTCAGCAGCGGATGATTTGCCCGCATTGGCTCGGGATCGGTGACATCCAAACCGGCGGACGCGAGATGTCCGCTGCGTAAGGCTTCATAGAGTGCGTCCGTTTGTACCAAACCGCCGCGCGCAACGTTGATGAAGTATGCGCCGGGTTTCATCTTCGCAAAGGCTCCCGCATCGAAGATGCCGCGCGTTTGCGGCGTGAGTGGCGCCGTGACCGCGACGACATCGGCCCGTTGCAACAGCTCGTCGAAGCTGACATAGGTCGCTTCCGTCGGATCGATATCCGAACGCAGGTTGCGATTGTAGTAGATGATGTGCATGCCTGCTGCACGCGCGCGATGCGCAAGTGCCGCGCCGACCGCGCCCATGCCGAAGATTCCTAGCGTCTTGTTGTTGAGCGCGTTGCCGTAGGGGTGCGTTTCCGTTTTCCAGCGGTCGGCGCGCACGAACTCGACGCCGCTGATGATGCCGCGCATCGTCACGAGCATCAGCGCCATGCCGATGTCTGCCGTGGCGGGGGCGATTACGCCGGGCGTGTTGCCGACTTTGACGCCGCGTTCCACACAGGCGCGCAAATCGACGTTGTCGTAGCCGACCGAGACAGTCGCCACGATTTTGAGCCGCGAGGCGCCGCGAATCATGTCCGCATCGATGCGCGTCACCATCGGGGACGTAATGAGCGCATCGGCGTCTTGCAAACGTCGCGCCAGATCCTCGCGCGAGGGATGCTTGTCGGAGATGTCCTCGACGCGCTCGACGAGCTTGTCGATCCGGTCTGCGACCTCCCCAAGCCGCTGGATTGCGAGTTCCGACAGCGGCCAAGCCGAGATAACGTGCGCGCGTGCGGTCAAAATGATTCCTTTCTCCGGGAGTCAGTACGTCGAGCGTCCGCCCGAGATATCGAACGCGGCGCCGGTCGAGAACGTCACGTCGTCGCTGCATAGCCACGCGATTAGCGCCGCGATCTCTTGCGGCTTGCCGAAACGGCCCATCGGGATTTTGGAAAGCATGAAATCAAGGTGCTGCTTCGTCATCTGCGCGAACATCGGCGTCTGGACGGCGGCCGGCGTGATGCAGTTGACGACGATCCCATCGTTGATAAGCTCTTTGGCGACGGATTTGGTTAGCGCGATGACGCCGGCTTTCGAAGCACTGTAGGC
>JBOHTT010000358.1:0-21753 GCA_050733775.1 Vulcanimicrobiaceae bacterium | reverse complement strand
GTCTTGGGGTTCACGGCGACGCTCTCAGGCGAGCTGATCTTCCTGCGCGCGATATGCATCGCGATTGCAACGGTTCCGGTTGCGGCACTGGTTAGCCGCGGCAAGCTCGATGCGCGCGTTTCGCTCGGCATTGGGTTCGTGCTCGTTTCGATCTCGAATTATCTGCAGGCGCTCGATACGACCACGGTCTCGGGATTCTGGACCTTCTTGCTGCCGCAAATCACGGGCGGCCTCGGACTCGGCATGCTGTTCGTCCCGATCTCCATTGCCGTTCTGTCGTCGGTGCCGCAGCAAGTAGCGCCAAAGGCCGTGTCGTTCACGGCGCTTTCGGTGCAGCTGGGTGGTTCGATCTCAACGGCGATCTTGGTGACGCTGCTGGATCGCCGGTCGGCAACCCATCTTTCCGATTTAGCCGGAACCGCGACGCTGCACAATCCGGCGGTGCGACAATTCATGATGCACCATCTGCCGCTCGCGGAGCTCTTCGGCATCATTAATCGCCAAGCGATGACGCTTGCATTTGCCGATGCGTCGTTATTTCTGGCGGTGTTGAGTTTGGTGTTGGCGCCGCTCGTCATCTTCTTGCGACGCTCGAAAGGGGCTCCGCCGCAGCACGTGACGATCGAGGCCGCTTAGCGCGCTTCTGCCCGGATGGTGCGATTCGAGCAAACGAAGATGACCGGGCCGAGCCATAGGACGAGCGCGGCGATGATTGTGGTTCGCGCGCCGAATGCATCCGCCATCGCGCCGCCGATCAGCGCTCCGGGCATCGTGCCTAAGAGAACCAGCAATCGGACGGCACCGAACACACGTCCTACGGTATCTTCAGGGATGACCCGCATGCGCCAGCTGAGCACGTGCGTGATGTACGCGCCGCTCGAAATCGCGCCGAGGAACAGCGCGACTGCCGCGACGGTGAAGTTGTGCGTGAAGGCGACGGGGATGTAGAGAATCCAGCCCAGGACGTATCCGGCGATGACGATCTTGCCAAACGATGTGCGAAGCCGAGGCGCGAGGATGGAGCCGAGCACGGACCCCGCGCCGATTGCACCAAATGCGATGCCGACGGAAAAATCGGTCCCGCCGAGATCGCGCTTGATGAACGGAACGAGCGCAGTGTACTCAATGAATCCCACGAAATTTCCGGCCAGCGATGCAAAGCTCACGAGCCGCATCGCTCGGTCCGCAAAGAGAAAACGAAAGCCGATGCCCACGTCCTCCGCGATGTGGCCGAGGCGCGGGAGACTGCCGGTCTCTTCCGGCCCTAAATCGCGAACGGCGCCGAGCGAGGCGACGGAGGCAAGATAGGTTACGGCATTCACGAGCAGCGCGGGAAGCGGTCCGATCAAGCCGAAGAGGGCGCCGCCGAACGGCGTGCTTACGGTGGTGACAGCCGATTCAGTTGCGGCGAGGACGGCGACTGCGCGGGTCGCTCGCATCTTTCCGACGACATAGGGGATGCTCGACGCCTGGCCGCCGTTGAATATCGCGCCGCAAATCGCGTGCAATACGATGCCGGAATACAAAAGCGGCAAGGTAAGCCAACCGCTGCGATAACCGACTGCGAACGTGAGAATGATCGCAAAGCGCAGCACGTCGCAGACGATCATGAGGTGCTTGCGATTGACGCGGTCGGCGAGCGAACCGCCGACGAGGCTGAAGAGGCCGAACGACCACCATTCCAGCGCGTATGTCAAGCCGAGATTGAGCGCCGAGCCCGTGATCTTGAAGACGAGCAACGGCAGCGCAATCGTCCGCAAGCCGTCGCCGATGTAGCTGGCGGCTTGTCCGAAATAGAAAAGACGAAAGTCGCGCGAGCCGAAAACGCTTTCGGTCAGTGGCTCTCCCGTGCGACGACCGCGCCGCTGCGACCGACGAGGAAATCGAAATCTGCACCGCGCTCGGGGCCGAGCACGTGCTCGACGTAGAGCTTGCCGTAGCCACGCTCGAAGCGCACCGGCTCGTAGCGCGTGGCGCGACGGCGCTCGTCGAGCTGCGACTGGCTGACCGCAAGATCGAGCCGCCGGCCTTCGACGTCGAGCTCGATGCGATCGCCGTTTTGCACGAGGCCCAGCGGACCGCCGGCGGCAGCTTCGGGTGCGGTGTGCAGCACGACCGTACCGTACGCGGTGCCGCTCATGCGTCCGTCCGAAACGCGCACCATGTCGGTGATGCCTTTCGCGAGAATTTTCGGCGGCAAGGGCAGATTGCCGACCTCCGGCATGCCCGGATAACCCTTCGGTCCGGCGCCTTTGAGCACCATGACGCACGTTTCGTCGACGTCCAAATTGGGATCGTCGATGCGTGCGTGAAAGTCTTCGATGTTTTCGAAGACGACGGCACGACCGGCGTGTTTCATCAGCTTCGGCGTCGCGGCCGAAGGCTTGATGACGGCGCCGGCAGGCGCGAGCGATCCGCGCAGCACCGCAATTCCTGCGTGCGTTTTGAACGGCTTCTCGAACGTGCCGATGACTTTCGGGTTCCAGTTCTGCGCGCTCGCGACATTTTCGCCCATTCCCTTGCCGCTCACCGTCATCGCGCGCTCGTGCAGCAACCCGTTTGCCGCCAGCTCGCGCATGACGACCGGCACGCCGCCGGCATAGTAGAAATCTTCCATTAAATACTCGCCGGACGGCATGAGGTTGACGAGCAGGGGCAGATCGTGACCGAGCCGATCGAAGTCGTCGAGCTCGAGCGGAACGCCGATGCGCGCAGCGAGAGCCAGAAGGTGGATGACCGCATTGGTCGAGCCGCCGATCGCGGCGTTCGTGCGGATTGCATTCTCGAACGCTTCGCGCGTCAGGATCTTCGACATGCGCAAGTCTTCGCGCACCATCTCGACGATGCGGCGGCCTGCGAGCTGCGCGAGCGCATAGCGTCGCGAATCGACTGCTGGGATTGCGGCGTTGCCGGTCGGCGCCATGCCGAGCGCTTCCGCCATGCTGGCCATCGTCGATGCGGTACCCATCGTCATGCAGTGGCCGTTGGAACGCGATTGGCCCGCTTCGGCTTCGAAGAATTCGTCGACGGAGAGGCGTCCGGCGCGCATTTCTTCGCTGAGCCGCCACACGGCGGTGCCGGAACCGATATCTTCGCCGCGCCATTTGCCGTTGAGCATCGGGCCGCCGGTGATTTGCAGCGCCGGAAGATCGACGCTCGCCGCGCCCATGAGCTGTGCCGGAGTCGTCTTATCGCAGCCCGACAGCAGCACGACGCCGTCGATCGGATTGGCGCGAATGCATTCCTCGACGTCGATGGACATCAGGTTGCGGAAAAGCATCGCCGTCGGGCGCATGTACGTTTCGCCGAGCGAGATCGTCGGAAACTCGAGCGGCCAGCCGCCGGCTTCCCACACGCCGCGTTTGACCGATTCGGCGATCTTGCGCAAATGAACGTTGCACGACGTCAGCTCGGACCACGAATTGCAGATGCCGATGACCGGCCTGCCGTCGAAAACGTCGGGTGCGAAGCCTTCGCTGCGCATCCAGCTGCGGTGAATGAAGCCGTCACGATCCGCTTTCAGAAACCAAGCGTGACTGCGGTATGTTTGTTCGCCTTCGCCGTTACGCCGGCCGTTGCTGCTCACGATTCTTTTCCTCCGAGCGCATTGGTTGGGGAATCGATATTGAAGTCCTGGGCCCGCGAATGCCGAGCACCACGACGGAACCGGCGGCGAACGAAAGGCCCGAGCCGAAGAACAGCAGCTGATACGCAAACGTCGTCGTACCGAAGCGTGCGAGAATCCATCCGCCGACGATGGGTGCGATAATGCCCGGGATGTTCGAGGCCAATCCCCAGATGCCGAGATCGCGAGCGACATCGCGCAATTGCGGAATCGAGTCGATGGCGAGCGCCCACGCGCTGGAAAACACGCCGCCGTAGCCGAGGCCGAACAAGAGTGCGAAGGCGTAGATTGCGTGCATGTTCGGTACGAGCGCAAAGCCACACGCGGCGAGCGCCATCGGTATGCCGCAGAATGCCACGATCCGTTTACGGCCGAAACGATCCGACAGTTTTCCGAACACGATCGTCGAGATAATTGCGCCAATCAGCGACGCCCCTGCCACCAGACCGGTTCCGGCTTGCGGGTTCGCGACGCGCAGAACGTCGTGGAAGAAGTAGAGCGCGAACGTCATGAGCAGGGATAGGCCGAAACCGATAAAGAGCCGCGAAATGAACGCGATGATGAAGTCGTGCCAGTCGCGCACGCGGGCGTGCTCCTCTTCCTGAGCGCCGACGACCGGGTTGGCGCGAATCGCATACACCGACGCAGTTCCGATTACGACGAAACATGCCGTCGCCAGAAGCGTCGAATTCGGGTTGACCGTTGCAGCGACGGCGAGCCCGATCACGGTGCCGACCAACGTCGCGGCTCCGCGGATGCCTGAAACCTCGCCCCAGGCTTGGCGTGGTACCAGATCCGGCAGCAGTGCCTGATATGCCGCTGTTGCGGCCATCGCTCCAAGAATCGACAGCACGAAAAATGCGCCGAATTGCAGCGTCGTCTTCGCGCTCATCGCGAGGAGCAAAAAAACGATGTCGATGACCGCGCCCGAAACGATGATGGTCTTTCGCATTCCGCCGTGTTTGCGCCGCAACTGATCTGAAATCGCGCCGGCAATCGGCGGCGCGATCATCGAAACCACCGCAGAGAGCGATGCTACTGTCGCAAGCGCGCTGGTGTAGCTCTTCGGCGCGAGATCGAGCAGGCGCGCCGGCACCGCAATTGCAAGAAGCGCCGCTTCTTGAAACGCGAGCGGCACCCAGAAGGCGTTGAGCAGCGCAGAAGCGCGAAGCGAATAACCCGCTTTCACCCCAACCTTTTGCCTTCCGAGGTCCTGGCGTCCTGGTCGGCGCACTTGCCCGCATGGCCGAACGACCTTCTGGTTCGAATTGGGGAGATTACGGTCCGCGCGATCGACACGGACGTACGAACGAGTTGACTCCCGAACGCGTCGTGCGCGCCGCAAAAGAGGTTCGTACGGGAGTACGATTTTGTCTGAGTTTGCCGCTCGACTATCCCGGCGGGAACGTTCTCAATCCGTATCGCTTTCCGCCGGAGCATCGCTGGAACGATTTTGGCGGTACGCCGGCACACGATTACCTCATGAGTAACCGGCGCGAAGGTACGACCGGTGTCGTGAATGACGATATCGTCGTGATGCACACGCAGTATTCGACGCAGTGGGACGCGTTTTCGCACATCGGCTCGCATTTCGATGCCGATGGCGACGGCGATGCTGAGATTTGCTTCTACAACGGAACCTATCCGGGCCCGGACGTCGAGGATATGGCGACGGCGTGCATTCAAGGTCGCGGCGTGATGGTCGACTTGCACCGGCGCTTCGGCAACGAGCGCGTCCGCGTGAACCGCGCGATGCTCGAAGAGGTTATGCGCGAGCAAAACGTGACGGTCGAGGCGGGCGACATCCTTACGCTGCATACCGGCCTGGCGCAGATCATGCTCGATTTGCAAAAGAAGCCGACCCGAGAAGCGCTGCACGAGTCGTGCGCGGTGCTGGACGGCCACGATGCAACGTTGCTGGATTGGATTACCGACAGCGGCATCGTCGCAATCGTTGCCGACAACTACGCGGTCGAAGGCTATCCTTCGGAAAAGGGCTCCGGCAAGCCGTACTGGCCGCTCCACGAGCACTGTCTCTTCAAGCTCGGCGTGCATCTCGGCGAGATCTGGTATCTCACCGAGCTTGCCCAGTGGCTACGCGACAACGGCCGCTTCCGATTCTTTCTCACGGCTCCGCCGCTGCGGCTTCCCGGCCATGTCGGTTCCCCCGCGAACGCAATCGCGACGGTTTGAAATATCAGCGGCACCATTAGCGGGCCGAGCCGCCACAGCACTGGCACTTCCTGCTTGCTCACGACGCTATCGCACCTGTGTCATGGTGAGCGGAGCACTCCGCAGGAGTGCGGAGTCGAACCACGCGCCGCGCAGCCGCGGGTCGCGCAACGATGGTCATAGTATGCGGGCAAAATCGTGCTCGCACCATAGAATTTCTCGGTATGTCGTGACTTGGGCGTCACGCTCCAGTTGCAATAGGTCGACCGACGCTCTCTGCGCCTGGATGGCACTCAGACTACTCTCGAAAAGCACTCGGGAGCGTGTGTAAGGCACTCGGATAGCTGTCGAAGAGCACTCGCGTCGATGTCGATCGCACTCGCCTAGCTCTCAGGCAGCACTCGCAGAGTCGCCCACCAATTTGACCCGCACCTTGATCGCATCTAAGGTGGTGTTAGCTTCAGTATTTGACATCCGGAGATCTGCATCATGAAAACACGAATTAGAGAAGCCATCGACAAAGCACTTGACATAGCGCGCGAAGCTCTTTGCACATTCATCGACAAGGAAATGACTTGCATCTACGGTGCGACATGGAGAACGCAGGCATGCGGTGACGGGGTTGCGCGAGAGGCCGGATTAGACGACCACGGCAATCGTTACTTCGACATAACTGAAGTCTGCCGATTGATTTTCGGCCACTGGACGATTTTCGCCAATAAGCTAAAAGTGCGCGACAAGCAGCTAGTCTATCGTCTTCGAGAACTCCGGCATAAGTTTGCTCACCAAAGAGAGGTCACTCCAGAAGAAGCCATAGGCGATCTCGATGCACTCTCGCGTTTCCTTGACGTGATCGATGCCCATTGCGCTGCGGTACGAGTGCGGCAGCTGGTGCACAAGCTGGGCCGCCATCGCTATGCGGGGCGGTTGGCGTTATCGGAAGTACGCATAGGTACAATGGCTAACCTGGCGACGGCTATTCGTTTGGCGGAGCAGCAGTTTAAGGCCGCCGATAGACAGGCGAGCCTCGTGAAAGACATAACCGGGAAAAGCCGAGGCCGGTGCGAGCCTTTACCGCATTTCGCTTGGCGAGCGGAAGAGTACAAAGCTGTGGCGGAAAGCCTGAAATTGCTCGCCGTTTCCACCTACAACCAGAAAACGTTTGGACCCGCCAATGAGGAGTGGCTGCAGGCCACCTTAGGAAGAGCGCAGCTTCGGATCCACACAGCATCGCGGCGATCGCCCCCGGCTCTTGTCTCGGCGGCATGGGCAAGCCGCAACAAAATTGTAGATCATGATTTCGACGAAGAAAGTCTGATCTTTGATGGCGAGTCTATTGTCAGTGTGGACGCACGACCGCTCGCAGCCGATCTGTTCCTTGACCTGGTTGCTGATGGAGTCGCTGAATTTGTCTTGTCGGAACCCGCAGTACGTCGGTGCATCTGGTGCAACGGTTGGTTCCAAAGAACATCCGATCATGAGAAGTTTGATACGGACGTCTGTCGCGAAGTCTTCTCTGAGGCGTCTTCATCCAAAGGAGATAAGGGACGTTTCTCATGCGTCATGTGCGAACGCGAACAAAATATCACGAAGTTTTCTGGACTCATCCTGACGAACGCTGACTCCTCAAAAGAGGAGTGTGCATCGAGGGTTCAGATGGGTTCGCTCCTCAGTCTCATCGTGCATAGGGCATTCACGGCGATGCTACCTACGAACCATTCATTTTCTGATTCAGAAAAATGGACGGAACATATATGTGCGGACTGTGTGAGCACCTCGATACCTGAATGGGAGGCTTATCTTAACGTGCAGAGCGCGGCGTGATCACCCTCGGGCCTTCCCTGCAAGGCCCAGGTTCCGAAAATGAAAATTAAATTACAGCGGTGGTTCGACTCCGCGCTCCTACGGAGCGCTCCGCTCACCATGACAAAGTCATGTTTTAAAGGGCGATGAAAATTTTGCCGGCGCGGCAATGATGGGCGGATGGCGAGCGTATGCTAGGGCAGACGCTTTCATTCGGAGGACATTCATGAAACGATCGCACTTTTTTGTGGCAATGGGACTTGGCACGTTGGCGTGCGCTGCCGCGCCGGCCGTTGCGCTCGCCGATTGGGACGACCGCTGGCACCGCCCGGACGTGCACCAGCTCTCCGGCGTCGTGAGCCGGTTCGGCGGATTCGATATGACGGTGCGCGTCGAAGGGAGCCCGCTTCCGGTGCGCTTGCATCAAGGCACGATCATCAACCCGACCGGCTTGACGCTCAAGCCCGGCATGCGCGTCCGCGTATTTGGTTTTTGGAACGACGGGCGCTTTCAGGCCGAGCGGATAGTCCTCGTCTACTAGGTGCTATTCTTCGGTTAGGTGTGTGGCGGCACGAGTCGCGATCGTGCTGTCACGCGCTTTGGCGCGATAGTAAATCCAGACCGCGATCAAAATCGCGATGGCGCTTTGGAAACTAGGCTGGTAGTACCAAGCAGCTTTCGGAACGACGATTACGCTCGCGATTAGAATGATCGCGATGATGATCGCCAGGGGTGCCCAGACGAACACATCGGGATGATCTGTGGTAACGCGAGACAATTCGCCACTTTTGGCTTTTCCGTAACGCATGTTGAACATCCCGACGCCGAGCATGCCGAAGACCAGCACGAGGCTGATCGAACGTACGACAGTGCCGATCGACCACCCGAGGAACGTCGATTCAAACAAGAACAGCGTATCGAGTAATGCAACGGTGACCAGCGCCAAGGTCGGTGCCTTGTAGCGGTTCGTCTCCGCATACGCGGTGGGCAACAATCCGTCAGCGCCCCACGCGAAAAGATAACGCGAGCAGTCCAGCATGCCTGGTGCGATCGTTTTCACGACGATCGCTGCGACCAGGAAATTGAGAAATGCAGAAACCGCTTTGGGAGCGATCAAGCCTATCAATCCCGGCGTGGTCGCCAGAGCCTGCTTCTTGGCGGCTATAAGAGGCCCAACCGCCCAATACGGCACGGCGTGGAAGAGGGCGTACGCGATCGCCGTATAGAGCACGAGCGCGGTGCCGAAGCCCCAGAGGATGCCGCGCGGCATCGTTCGCTTCGGGTCTTTCGCCTCGCCGCCCAGCGATGTGGCCGCCGTCAGTCCGCCGTACGCGAACATGAAGAGCGTCACCACCGATACGAAGGAGCTCCATGACGCCGTGCCCTGATTGCCGGGCGGCGTCATCGGAACGATCGCGTTGAGCTTCGTCAAAAAGGTCGATTGCGCGGTTCCGAAGCCGTAGCCGATGGTCAGCGCCGCCGCGATCAGCACGAAGACGAACATCACCGTCACAAATGTTGCGTAGTTGCTCACCCCTGAGTTGTGGAGCGCAAAGATAAGCCAGATCGCGGCGCAACCGATGACGAGATGACCGACGGTCGTCGTGCACCACGCCCCGTTTCCGCCGACCGAGTTGATAAACGCAGCGATGAACGGCGCACACGAGTATGCCAGAATTCCGCCGGCGGCACCGACGCCCACAAACCAAAGGAACGAGACGGCGAAGCCGACTGGTAAACCCAGCGAACGCGTCAGCCACACGTAGCTGGATCCGGCGCGTGGCGCGACGGTCGACAGGCGCGCAAACATCATGACTTTCGGAATGAGGACGATTCCCGCGACGAGCATGGCGAGCGGTACCAGCCACTTGACATCGGGATATTTTCCGAGGCTATTGACCATCACGAAGTTGATGCCGCTGCCGTATTCTTGCGAGACGGCCGACGCGCACACGGCGAGGACGCCGGCGACTTTCGCAAGCCGGAAGGTCGTTTTCGCGGCGGATGCGGCGGATATTGAAGGGTGGGGACCGGCAGCCATGGCTAACTCCCGCGCTACGCCCCAGGTCAAGGACCTTCTGACACTTTTCCCGCAAACCTCGAGCGCCAACTGGGGGTTTATCACGGTGCCATGCCCTACGTCCGCCCGATCTTAACCGACAACCATCCGTCGCTTCGGCGCGCCGCGAAGAAAGTCGACCCGAACGAAATCGCCGATCCGCTCTTTCAGCAGCTGGTTGACGACATGTTCGCGACGATGTATGCCGCGCCGGGAATCGGGCTTGCCGCGCCGCAGATCGACGTAGGCAAGCGCGTGTTCGTCATCGATTTGCAAGACGAGGATGCGCAGCACGGTCCGCTCGTCATCGTTAATCCGAAATTCACCATCTCGGAAGGCGAGATCGAGTCGATCGAAGGCTGTCTTTCCGTGCCGGGCTTCATCGGCGACGTCACGCGATTCGAACGCGTCGTTTGCGCCGGACTCGACCGGCATGGTCGCCGCATTTCGGTCGAAGGAAGCGGAGATCTCTTCTCACGCTGCCTGCAGCACGAAATGGATCATCTCGACGGCATTCTCTATGTGGACAAAGCGCGGAACGTGCGGCCTGCGGTGACCGAGGAAGAGGTCGCCGAGGCCGATGCCGTTGCAGCTGAAGCTGCCGGAGTCGAACGGATAGCCGAGACCAGCGCGCTCTGAGAGCGGCCTTCTTCGGGACGTCGCCGTTTGCCGTCCCGAGTTTGCGCGCGCTCGCAAATGCCGCGCAGGTCGTCGCCGTCGTCACGCAGCCGCCGCGGCCAAGCGGTCGCGGCAAGCGCGTTCAGCCGACCGCTGTGGCGGCTGAAGCCGAAGCGCTCGGTATTCCGGCCTGGTCCCCCGAGCGCGTGCGCGAGATCATCGACCCGATGCGCGCGCTGCATGCCGACGTCTTTGCCGTCGCCTCGTACGGCAAGATCTTGCCGCAGGCGCTGCTCGACATTCCGGCGCACGGCGCACTCAACGTGCATCCCAGCTTGCTGCCGCTCTATCGCGGTGCGACGCCGCTGCAAGCGCAGATCCGCGACCTGTGCACGGTTACCGGCGTCACAATCATCGTGATGGACGCCGGCATGGACACCGGCGACATTGTCGTGCAGCACGAAACGCCGCTCGGGGAGCGCGAAACGTACGGCGAGCTCGAAGCGCGCCTTGCGTTGCTCGGTGCTGAGGCGCTCATCGAAGCGCTCGCGCTTCTCGAAGCGGGCAAACTCTCGCCGCGTAAACAATCGGGGCATGCGACGCTGACGCGTCCGTTGCATAACGACGACTTGAGCATCGATTGGAAGCAGAATGCACGACGCGTCGATGCGTTCGTGCGGTCCCTCTCGCCGCAACCGGGCGCGCGTGGCGACATCGAGGGAACCTCCTGTAAGATCGTCGAGGTGCATCCTATCCCTGCCGAAGCCGGTGCCGCACCGGGAACCGCGCTGCGCCTATCGCGTGGCATCGCGATTGCATGCGGTGAAGGCGCCGTCGCGATCGACCGTTTGATTCCGCCGAATCGCGCTGCTATGAGCGGTGAAGCGTTCGCCGCGTCGTTCTTCGCGCCGCGATGACGGCACGCGAGCTCGCGCTGGCCGTCGTCCGCGATGTTTTCCCGAAAGCCGGCAAAGCGCGCGGCGCGCACGAGTCGTTCGACTATCGTGCGGAGCGTTCGCAGCTCGACGCGCGCGACCGCGCGTTTGCGGCGGAACTCGCATACGGTTCCATTCGTGCGCGCCGTTATTTGGATTGGCTGCTCGCGCCGCATCTCGGCACGCGTGCGCAGAAACTGCCGCCGACGATTGCCGAGATTCTCCGTCTGGGTGCGTATCAGCTCGCGAAAATGTCGACGGAACCGCACGCAGCCGTCAGCGAGACGGTGGGGCTCGCGCGGCGACACGGGCATCGCGGAACCGCCGGTCTCGTCAACGCGGTACTACGGCGACTTTCTGAACGCGCGCCTGCCGACCGCGTGCCGCAGCGCGAGCAATTCGAAAGCGACGACGATTTTCTCGGAACGCTGCATTCGTTTCCGACCTGGATCGTCGCGCTCGCGCGCCGCGTTTTCGGCGGCGACCTCCTGGAAGAGTTGTTGCGCGGCATGAACGCTCCCGCGCAAGCGTCGGTGCGCGTCAACCTCCTGCGCACGAACGTCGATGAGGCCATCGCGCAATTGCGCGAAACCGGCGTGAGCGCGACGCCGTCGCACCTCGTGCCCGAAATAGTTCTGCTCGATCGTATGCCGCCGGTCGCGGACGCTTCGGGGCGATGGGAGATTCAGGGCGAGATTGCAGCCCTGCCGGTCGACGTGCTCGCGCCTCAAGCGGACGAACGCGGCGTCGAGCTCTGCAGCGGACGCGGTAACAAAACGATGCAGATCGCCGCGCGCATGCGCGATCGCGGTCGAATCGAAGCGGTTGAAGCGGATAGCGAGAACGCGCAGCGACTGCGCGCACGGCTGCAGCAGCTCGGCGTGCACGGCGTCGCGATTGAAGAAGCTGACGCAACGACGACGTCCGGCGACGTCGCCGATTTCGTGTTGCTCGATGCGCCGTGCTCGGCTCTCGGCATTCTCGGCCGGCAGCCCGAAGCGCGCTGGCGCAAAGAACCATCCGATCCGCAGCGGCTCGCGCGCGTGCAAGCGGCGCTGCTCGACGCGGGAGCCACGCGCGTGCGCCCCGGCGGGCGCATGGTCTATTCCGTTTGCTCTTTCGCGCTCGCCGAAACGGACGAACGCATCGATGCGTTTCTGGGGTCGCATCCGGAGTTCGCGCGCGGTGACATGCCTGAACGCTTTGCAGCCTGGCGGACTCCATGCGGCGATCTGCGTTTTGCTCCCGGGATCGAGCGGCGTGACGGCTTCTTCGTCGCGCTCCTCGAACGGCGGCCGGAATGAACCCGTTCGCGAGGATCGAGGACGCCTGCGCGCAGCTCGTCGAGCGAACGTTCGCGCGCATCTTTCCGAACGACGTTGCGCCGGAGCAGATCGCGCGCAAACTCGTCGCGACAATGCAGAGCGAACCTGCGGACACCTATTTGATTCGCTTGCATCCGCGCGATATCGCGGCGCTCGGCGAACGGCGGCCGGAGCTCGAGCGGGAATGGAGCGAGCTGCTAGCGCGTACCGCCGAGACGATCGAGCTCAAACTCACGCGACCGGCGCGCGTCGTTTTGCATGCGGACGATTCCGCGGTCGCCGGCACGGTGGCGATCGTCGCCATGCACGACGACGAGGAAGTCGCCTCGACGCGCGGGTACGGACTGCGCGTGTCGCGCGGCTTGCCCCTCGGCGCGATGTGGTCGATCGCGGACGTTCTGACGATCGGACGCGGCGCCGAGAACCACGTCGACCTCGTCGACCCGCGCGTCTCGCGTCGCCACGCGCGGCTGACGCGCACCGCGGACGGCGTCCTGGTCGAAGACCTTGGGTCCACAAACGGCACGTCCGTCAACGGCGCTCGACTTGTCGGACAGGCGAGGCTCGCGGCGGGCGACGTCATCGCCGTCGGCGATACGGAACTGCGCATTGAGGTCGCCGATGGTTGATCCGCGCCTCGGCACGCTCGAACTGACGCTGGCGCTCTTCGTCTATGCCGCGTTTGCGGCACCGCGCCGAATGCGTGCGGCCGACGCCGACGACCTCGGCGCGGCTCCCAGCATGATCGAGCTGGAGATCGTCGATCGCGACGGCGTCCAGCAGCTGCAAACGCCGGCGCCCAGCATCCTCATCGGCCGCGACCTCACGGCGGCGATCAGGCTGAGCGACCCGAGCGTCAGCCGCCTGCACGCGCGCATCGAGCGCCGGGGACCACACGCCTACGTTCAAGACCTCGGAAGCCGGAACGGCACGCTCTTGAATGGAACACCTCTCGCCCGCGAAGTGCCGCTCTCTCCCCGCGACAGGGTAAGGGTAGGTGCGACGGAGATCGTCTTCATGGGAATGGGCGAATGGAAATAGCGGTCGGCTCAGAGCTGGGAACTTCGCAACAGCAACGCAGTCACGACGCTTGTTGCTCCGAAGCGCTTGCGCCTGACATCGCGTTGCTTGCCGTCGCCGATGGTTTTGGCTCGTACGGACGCGGAAGCGTTGCCGACGCCGCCATCGCGACGCTGCGCGACTTTTTCCGGCGCAAGCTCCGCACGGGCGCCCTGACGTCGAGCCAGCGGAACAACGGTCCCCTCGTACTGCGCCGTCTGATGCTCGCAGCGTTCGCGCACGCGAATAGCAGGATTTACGCGCAAAGCGGCTCGCACGACGATTTCGTTGCGGCAGGTGCGTCGCTCACGGCGGCGCTCGTCGTCGGATCGCAGCTCTACATCGGTCACGTCGGCGAAGCGCGCGCGTATCTCGTGCGCGAAGAAAAGCTGTCGCCGTTGACGGAAGACGATTCCATTGCTCCGGAAAGCACGGGCGGCGGCAAGATGACGATCGGCGCAGGCGCGCGCCTGCGCAGCTTGCTCACGCGCACCCTCGGAACGCAGCCGACGCTCGAAGCCACCGTGACGCATTTCGATTTAGAAGAAGATGACCGTCTCGTGCTTTGCACGGACGGCGTGCACAAAACGCTGTCCGGCGACGAGCTGGAATTTGCCGCGGGGGCGCCCGGCATGGCCGCAGAAGTCGTCGATCGCATTCTCGCGCTGCTCAAGATGCGCGGAAACCAAGACGGCGGTACCGTTATCGTCGGCTGCGACCTGAACGTTCCCGTGGCGATTACCGGCGAGATTGCGGCGCGGCGGCGCTCGCCGAACGCCTTCGGCGTGGCGTTCGTCATTCTCGCGGTCATCGTCGCCGCCGCTCTCCTTTACGAGGCGCTCGTACCGCTGCATATTGCGCTTCACTGATCTGCTGACCGCGGTTCGCGCGGTCGTTCCAATGATCGCCGCGCTTGCAATCGGTGCTTTTGCCATTTCTCTCGTGCCACCGCACGATCTCGGCCCACGTTGGCTCGTCATCGTGCTCGCGGTGGTTGCGGTCATTTGGGTCGTTGCGCGGCCGCTCGGCGATCGTCGCGACGACGTGCTGCCCGCGATTACGATCCTGTTGACGTCGATCGGCATCATCGCAATCGCGCGCGTCGATCCAACGCTCGCATCGCGTCAATTGCTGTGGCTTTCGATTGCACTCGTACTCGCCATCGCACTGGGGCCGGCGCTGCGGCGCTACCGGTTCCTGGCGCGCTACAAGTACGTTTGGATCTTGGCCTCGATCTTGCTGTTCGTATTCGTTGCAATCTTCGGCCAAGAAGTGAACGGCGCGAAGCTATGGATCAGGGTCGGGCCGATTCAGTTCGAGCCGATCGAGGCGATCAAGTTGTTCGTGGTCTTATTCATGGCCGCGTACCTCGCGGAAACCGCGGACGTAATCGCGGCGGCGAAACCATGGTCGCTGCGTGCAAATGCAAAATACTTGGGTCCGCTCTTTATCGGCTGGGGCACGTCGGTGGGAATCCTCGTCTTCGAGCGAGATCTCGGCACCGCTGCGTTGCTGCTTGGAATTTTTGCCGCGATGCTCTACGTAGCCACGCGCCGCTTCGATTTGATCGTCGGCAGCGTCGGCGTGTTCGCGATCGCGGCCTGGTGGGCCGTGCATCATTATTCGTACGTCGCGTTGCGTATCGCGTCGTGGCGGCATCCGTTTACCGATCCGTATGGCAGCGGTTACCAATCGCTGCAGTCGCTCTTTGCGCTCGGAGCCGGCGGTTTGTTCGGAACGGGCTACGGTCTCGGGCGCCCGGACTACATCCCCGCCGTCGCGACCGACTACATCTATGCAGCGTTCAGCGAAGAATTCGGCGCGCTCGGCGGGATCGCCGTGTGCGCGCTCTTTCTGGTGCTCGTTTTGCGCGGGCTCGCGATTGCGGTTGAAAAACGCGATTTGTACGGAAGGCTCGTCGCGACCGGACTCGCCGCGACGCTGGGCATGCAAGTCTTCGTGATCGTCGGCGGCGTGTTGCATCTCTTTCCGCTCACCGGCATCACACTGCCGTTCTTTTCGTATGGCGGAAGCTCTCTCGTAGCGAACTACGTCCTGATCGCGTTTTTGTGGGCGCTTTCCGCGCGGCCCAAACTGGCATGAAGCATTTCGGTAATTGGTTTTGGAGCACTCTCCTCGGCGTCGCGCTCATCGCGATTACGGCCGGCTTCTTCGGCGGCTCCTTGCAAAGCCGCGGCGCGATGCCGGGGGCCGTGGCGGTTCCCGAAGTCGCGCCGGCGCCGATCGAACGAGCGCTGTTCGGCCCGCGCGGCGAAGGATCGCTGACGCCGTTCGATCCGCCGGTCGAAGCGGCGGTTGTCGACCGGCCGGAGGGATGGGTCGCGCCGGAGGCGTCGTCGGCCTCGAGCGCCGCGCGGCTCGCAATCGTCATCTGCGGCATGGGCGTCGATGGAGCGCTCGACGGCCGGTTCTCTGCGATTCCCTATCAGCTGAGCTTCGCGATTCCCGTAAGCGGCAACGTTCGGAGCGACGTGCAGCGGAGCGATCCGAAAGCGCTCCTCGTCGAAGCCGATCAGCGCGTCTCCCTTGACAAGATCACGGCGCGCTTTGCGAGCGTGCACGCCGGTGGCGTCATTACGCCGCTCGCGGGGCATCCCGGCCATGCCGACGCGTTGGCGTCGCGCTTGCACGATTCGGGTGCGTTTCTCGTCGACGGAAGGGCGGATGGCGCGTCGCAGTTCTACGAAGCGGCGCACGACGGGAACGTCGCGGCCGCGACGCGCGATATCGTGATCGACGCGTTTCCCGAACAAAGCTACGTCACGTATATGTTGCGTCAGGCGGTCCGGCTCGCTCAGCGCACGGGCGTCGCAGTCGCGGTCGGCCATGCGGACCCGGAGACGTACGAAGCGCTGCGAAGCAGCCTCGAGCAGCTCACGCGGGAAGGCGACGTCCAAGTGGTGCCGGTCGGAGACCTGGCCCGCTAACCGTACAAATGGTGTAAGCCCGCTTGCTACGGCTTTGCGCTTGTCGAAGGCGCAAGACGGCGATTCGCGCTAGGCTATACGTGAATGCTGCTCTCGCATCTTGGAGGCGACTCCGGGAGATGATTTCGTTTTGTTCTTAGCTGACGTCAATCCATACATTCCGGCGCCGTCGTACCTGAATTCCGGTGACACTGCGTGGCAACTCACGTCCGCGACCCTTGTCGGGATGATGAGCATTCCGGGCCTCGCGATTCTCTATGGCGGTTTGGTAAAGAAGAAATGGGCCCTCAACTCCGCGGTGATGTGCTTTTACGCATTTTCCATCGTGATGTTGTGTTGGGTGTTGTGGGGCTACAGCATGAGCTTCGGCGCTCCCGCGATTCTCGGCCCGGGCATGCTGGGCGCGCTCGTCGGAATTCCGCATTTCTCTTTGAGTCCGGAAGCGATCATCGGTCAAGCCAACATTCCGCTGGCTGCCGGTGGAATGCCGCCGTTGCGCATGCCCGGCTCGGCAATGATTTACTTTCAATTCGTCTTTGCGGCGATCACACCGAGCTTAATCGCCGGCTCCGTTTTTGCGCGCATGAACTTCAAGGCGTGGATGATCTTCGTCCCCGCTTGGAGCACGCTGGTTTATACCGTGGGTGCGTTCTCAATATGGGGTGGCGGATGGCTCTCCCAAATGGGAGCGCTCGATTATTCCGGCGGTTACGTCATCCACTTAGCAGCCGGCGTTTCGGGTTTTGTCGCCGCCGCAGTAGTCGGTCCGCGGCTGTTCGCAGATCGGCATGAGTTCGAGCCGAACAACCTCATCATGGCGCTCGCCGGAGCCGGCATTCTTTGGCTCGGTTGGAACGGCTTCAACGGCGGCGATCCGTACTTTGCGAACGCCGACGCCGGCGCTGCCGTGCTCAATACCAACGTAACCACCGCGACGGCACTGCTGTGCTGGCTCGTACTGGACATGTTCGCAACGGGCAAGCCCAACGCAGTCTCGATGATCAACGGCATGATTGCGGGTCTCGTCGCAATTACGCCGGCAGCCGGTTACGTCGACACGGGAGGTGCGATTGCGATCGGCGTGTGCGCCGGCATCATTCCGTGGTTCTCGCTGAACAAGCTCGGTCAGCTGCCACTCTTCAAGAAGGTGGATGATACGTTCAGCGTCCTGCACACGCACGGCGTCGCAGGCCTCGTCGGAGGACTGTCGGTCGGGTTGTTCGCCAATCCCGCAATGCTCGAGTATCTCAGCAACGACAAGAAAACGTCGCCCGTTTCGGCGGGAGGACTCTTCTACGGACAAGGCTGGACGCAGTTCGTCCACCAGGCGGAAGCCGCCGCGTTCATCATCGTGTTCGATGCGATCGCGACGTTCGTGATCCTCAAGCTCATCGCGCTGGTCGTGCCGCTCAAGGCAAGTCAACCCGAGATGGAAGAAGGCGATCTCGCGATTCACGGCATCGACCCGATACCGCCACATCCGGTGCTCGACACCGCCAGGCCGACGCCTGCTACGTAGTCGGCGAGGGCACGGGCCACGAAGGAGCCCCTCCAGGGGCTCCTTTTCCTTTTGGCCAAAATGCGTCCCCCAGCACGGATTCAGGGCGCTTTCAAGAGGGGACCGCCGAGTGGATCAACTCCTAACCCAACTTTTTAACGGACTGATTCTCGGCGCGTTTTATGCCGTCGTCGCGCTCGGGCTCTCGTTGATCATGAACCTCACGGGCACGATCAACCTCGCCCATGCGAGCTTTCTGACGCTGGCCGGATATCTCGCGTACGCGATGATCCTGCACGGCGCGTCCTTTGGCGTCGCGCTCGTCGTCGCCCCGATCCTCACGGTGATCGTCGGCGTCATAGCCGAACGCGTGATCATACGGCCGATGTACGGGCGCGATCCAATTTACAGTTTGCTCTTGACCTTCGGCCTCGCGCTCGTCGCCGAAGAAGTGTACCGGCTCATTTGGGGCGCGAACGGCGTGCCTTTTGCGGCGCCTGCGGCGCTGAATGGGACCGTCAATCTCGGCTTCATGGCGTATCCGATCTTCCGGCTTTTCATCGCCGGCGTCCTGATCGTCGTGATCGTCGCGCTGACGCTGTTCTTGCGTGGCACGCGTTTCGGGTTGCGCTTGCGCGCAGCGGTTCTGGATTCGGAGATGATCGCCGCGCTCGGCACCAACACCCAGGTGCTGTACATGGTCAACTTTGGCGTCGGCATTCTGCTCGCGGGTGTCGCCGGCGTATTGGCGGCCTGTCTGCTCGGGCTCAATCCGACCAGCGGAAACGCCTTGCTGATGCCGGCATTCATCTGCGTCATCATCGGCGGTATGGGAAGCCTGCTCGGCAGCATTGCCGGCGGCATCCTGATCGGGGTCGTCATCGCCGTTACGACGCTCTACATTCCCGCGGCGAGCGAAGTGTCGATGTACATACTCATGGCGATCGTGCTGTCGATACGTCCGCGCGGTCTCTTCGGCGAAGAAGGCGTGTTCGGATGAAGCTCGCGCGGCTCGGCTACGCCACCTCGGCGATCCTCATCCTCGTCTTGATCTTCGCGCCCAAGATCGCCCCGCTCTTCGGGCTCGATATCTCGATTATCACCGAGACGTTGCTTTTCGCGATCGCCGCAATGAGCGTGAATATCATGTTCGGCTACACCGGCCTGCCGCTCTTCGGCAGCGCGGCGTTCTTCGGCCTCGGCTGTTACGGCGTCAGTTTGTCGATCACGTATTGGCACGCCGATTTCTTCGTCTCGATCCTCGTCGGAGTCGTCTTTGCGCTCCTGGGATCGCTGCTGATCTCGTGGTTCTTGCTGCGGCGGCGCGGCATCTATTTCGGCTTGCTGACGATTGCGTTCGGGCAAATCTTTTACTTCATCGCCTACCGCGCCAACAACATAACCGGCGGCGAGGACGGCGTGACGTTCTCGCGTCCGTCGATCCACTTCGGTGCGACGACATTTACGTTCCACGAGTTTGCGATGTACTATTTGTGCCTCGCCATCTTTCTCGCCGTGATCCTGGCGCTGTGGTACTTGAGCAAATCACCGTTCGGCCACACGCTGATCGCAATCAAGCAAAACGAGGTTCGCGTCCGGCATCTGGGACTCAATAGCGACAAGTTCGTATTTGTGGCGTTGATCTTGTCGGGCGGCTACGCGGGCCTTGCGGGAGCGCTGTACTCCCTGTCGATCATGTTCACGTTTCCACTCGAGCTCGACTGGCATCAGTCGGGCGATTTCTTCTTGATGACCGTGCTCGGTGGAGCAGGTACGCTCTGGGGGCCGCTCTTGGGTTCGCTGATCTACGTGCTCGGTAAAGAGATTCTTTCGACGATCACGCCGGCGTGGCAGATCTTTCTCGGCGGCATCTTCATCGTTTGCGTCATCGCGTTTCCGCGCGGTATTCTCGGCACCGTCATTCACGCGCTCACCGCGCGCGGCGGCGGTCCGCGCATCGACGAGCCGGCGGTCGAGGCCGCCGGCGGAATCGGTCTCGCCACGACGGCCGTCCCCGAACGGGAAGGCACGCGATGAACGGCAACAGCAGCGACGTCATCTTGTCGGCTCGCAACGTCGTCAAGAACTTCGGTGGACTCTGCGCGGTGGACGACGTCTCGATGGACGTCCGTACCGGCTCGATCCATGCACTCATAGGCCCGAACGGTGCCGGCAAGACGACGTTCTTCAACAATCTTTCCGGTTTCTATTTTCCGGATGGCGGACACGTGTATTTTCGCGGCAATGAAATCACGCGCGAGCTCAGTTACAAGCGTATTCGCCGCGGTATGAGCCGGACGTTCCAGACGCCGAGCATCTTTCCGGAGCTCTCCGTTGAAGAAAATCTCATCATCGGCATCCAAGCCAAGGAGAACATCGCCTTCGAGATGCGGGTGCCGTCGCGAAAAGAGCGCCAGCGCCTCGAGGCGCGCGTCGACGAGTTGCTCGGCTTCGTCAATCTCACCCGCGTAAAGGATCGTCTCGTCTCCGAGCTGTCGCACGGCAGCCAGCGTCTGTGCGAGATCGCGATGAGCTTGACCACCAGTCCCACGCTGGTGCTGCTCGACGAGCCCATGGCCGGTCTCGCCGAGTCGGAGACGACGCGGGTCATCAATACTGTGCGCGATCTGCGCGATCGCCTCGGCTTGACTGTCCTTTTCGTCGAGCACAATATGCGCGTCGTGCTGAACGTGGCCGAAACGATCACGGTTCTCGATCGCGGCAAGAAGTTAGCCGAAGGGCCGCCGTCGCAGATTTCAGCAGACGAGCGCGTTCGCGAGGCGTACTTGGGACGGGAGATCATCGCGAATGTCTGAAACGCTCCTCGAAGTTCAGGATCTCCACACGTTTTACGGCAAGAGTCATATCTTGCGCGGCGTGTCGCTCTCAGTCGGCAAGGGCGAGCTCGTCGCGCTGCTCGGACTCAACGGCGCCGGCAAGACGACGACGATGCGCAGCATTCTCGGTTTGACGCGCGCGCAGTCGGGCTCCGTCAAACTGAGCGGTCGAGAGATTTTGGGCTGGCCCGCATATCGCGTCTCCCGCATGGGAGTGGGCTACGTTCCGGAAGGACGGCGCATGTTCGGCGCGCTGACGACCTACGAGAACTTACAGCTGGCGGAAAACGATCGCAAAGGCGAATGGTCGATCGCGCGCGTGCTCGAGCATTTGCCCAAGCTCAACGAGCTGCGCCGCCGCAAGGCCGGCCGTCTCTCCGGCGGCGAGCAGGAGATGCTCGCAATCGGTCGCGGCCTGGTCGCGAATCCGGCGCTGTTGCTCGTCGATGAGCCGTCCCAAGGCCTCGCGCCACTGATCGTCGAGGAAGTGTATCGCATCCTCGAAGAGATGAAAGCGCACGGCGTATCGATCTTGCTCGTCGAGCAGAACGCACTGCTCGCGCTGAAAATTGCCGATCGCGCGTACGTGATGGATGACGGCCGTATCGTCTATGAAGGCGACGCGGCGCAGCTCAGCCGCGATCGCGACCGCATTCGCACGCTAATGGGTCTTTCGGATATCGCGTCCTAGTGGCCCACGGTGTGAGGGCGTGCTGCGCCGCTGTCCACCTCCGGAATGAGATGCAAGGAACGATGAGCGACAAAAGTTTCGCTTTGCGAGCGAAGAGTGACGCAGCAGATCGTCCGGAGATGGACAGCCCTTCGGGTTGCGGCGGCACGGGTTTGTTAGCATCGTTGCTCGTCGGTCACAGAG
>JBOHTT010000357.1:0-7710 GCA_050733775.1 Vulcanimicrobiaceae bacterium | reverse complement strand
ATCGTGAATTATCCGAAGCCGTTGCTGATGATGCTGGCGGATCAGGCAGAATCGGTCGTGCGCGCCGACGACGCGGCCTTCATCCGCCGGCACGGCGGCGCGAACGTCACCGTGCGCGTGTTCGAAGGCCAAGGCCACAGCTTGCACCGCACGGGTTTCGACGAATACATGCGCGTGCTGAACGCGTTTATCTCCGTTCCGGCATAAACGATTGTCATCCCGAGCGTAGGGGTGCGGAGCACCCCGTAGTCGAGGGACAGAGAGAAAGTTGGTAGGCTGCGATGATCGTGGCCTACGATCATTTAGGCTGTCCCTCGACTACGCTTCGCTACGCTCGGGATGACAAGTGTGGACCATCGTCGCCGCCCGCAGTCACGCCGCCGATGAGGTTGCTGTTTTGCAACACGTCGTCGCGCGACGGCGGTGGATGCTCGAGCGCGTCGTAGATTTCGAGCAGCGCTTTGCGGGCAGCATTTGCGTCGCACCGTTCGAAATGCACCGTTTCGCCTGGGCGGCGCTGCACGAAGGCGGGAATATCGGCGCGGGCGAGCGTGCCGAGCTTCGGATATCCGCCGGTGCTTTGGTGATCGGCGAGCAGCACGACGGGCTGACCGGTGCCGGGAACCTGAATTCCGCCCAGTGCGATGCCGTCAGAGACGATATCGAATCCGCCGGCATGTTTGAGCGCGGGTCCGTCGAGCCAATACCCCATGCGATCGAAGCGCGGACTGATCTTGTACGGTGTTGAGAAAAACGTCTCGACCGCTTCGCGCGTGAAATAATCGTCCTGCGGTCCCGGAACCACGCGCACGCGCCGCGCCGGACGTGAAAGCAGCGGCGAAAGAATCGCGCCCTCGCGTATCGTCGCAGAGTCCGTATCGAACGTGCGCAGGACGTCGCCCGCGCGTAACGCGCGCCCTTCGAAACCGCCAATGTTGAAGCGCGCGTACGTCGAGCGGCTTCCGAGCACGGGCGGCACGTCGATTCCGCCTTCCACCGCCAAGTACGTCCACGTCCCCCACGCGCCGTCTTTGGCCGCCAGCCGTTCGCCGGGCCGCAAGCGCACGACCGCAGCCGACGGCAGGCGTGCGCCGCCGCGTTCCCACACAAACCCGCCACCCGCAAACGCAACGCATATCGGCTCGTCTTCGCACGCGATTTCGATGCCGCCGCGCGAGATCTCGATTGCCGCCGCGCTCGGCGAATTGTGAAGTGCGCGATTCGCGATGTCATACGCGATCCAATCCATCGGACCGGATTCGACGATGCCGTTTCGCAGATAGCCGAAGCGGCCGCGGTCTTGAATCGTCTCGCCCGGTCCGGCGCGTAGGATGCGCAATCCCCTCATCGTTCGAATGCCGCGGCGTCGATCGGCTCGAACGCGATTTCATCGCCGACGTCGAAAATGAACGGAGGATGACGGTTGAGATCGAGCACGCGCAGCGGCGTGCGGCCGATCATATGCCAGCCTGTCGGCGACGCAACGCCCGCGATGACGACCTGCTCGCCGGCGATGATAACCGCGCCCGGCGGGATCGGGCTGCGCGGTTTCTCCCGGCGCGGAATTTGGAGCCGCTTCGGAAGTTTGCCGAGGTATGCGTATCCAGGAAGAAAGCCGTACATGTACAGCCGATACGTTGCTTTCGAGAAAATCTCGACGACGCTCCGCTCGTCGAGCTGCAGCTTTTGTGCCGCCTCGGCGAGATCTTCCGCGTACGGCAGGTCGAAGCAAACCGGCACCGTTCTTCGTACCGGCGACGTGCGCACCGGCGATGCGCGCGATAAAAGGGCGCGCACCTGCGCGACGAGCTCGTCGCGACCCACGACGCGTGGATCGTAATGCACCATCAGCGAGCGGTACGTCGGCACGGTTTCGGTAATGCCGTCGATCTTTTTCGCGGCGAGAGCAGCGTCGAGCGCGAGCACGCGATCGTGCAGCGCGACGTCGACGACGCGACCGAACTCGACGACGAGCGCGGATTCGCCCGCGTCGAGATAGTTAGGCGGTGGCGGGTTTGAGTTTGATGCCGGCACGTTCCAGACCGTCGCGGACGGCACGCGCGATCGCAACAGACCCCGGCGTGTCGCTATGGACGCACACGCTCTCGATCCTCGCCGGCAAGCGTTTGCCGGTTGTCGAGATCACGGCGCCCTCCCCGACCATCTCGACCACGCGCTTCACGACCGTTTGCGGATCGTGGATGACCGAACCGGGAAGCTTGCGCGAAACGAGCTGTCCGTCGTCGGTGTACGCTCGATCGGCGTAGATTTCGTAGATGGGTCGAAGCCCGGTCTTGTCGGCTGCCCGCTCGAGCTGCGTACCGCTCATGACGAGCAGCGCGAGATTCGGATCGACGGCTTTCGCCGCTTTCGCGACGGCGCTCGCGATTTCGAGCTCTTCGGCTGCCATGTTGCCGAGCGCACCGTGTGCTTTCACCGACGTCAATTTGTGGCCGACCAGCGTGGCCATTGCAGCCGCGGCACCAATCTGATACGCGACGAAGCGAACGATCTCGTCGGCCGTATACGGAAGCCGACGGCGACCGAAACCCCACAGATCGGGGAAGCCCGGATGCGCCCCGACGGCCACGCCGCGCTCCTTCGCCGCGGACATCGTCTTGGCCATGACTTCCGGATCGCCGCCATGGAAGCCGCACGCGACGTTGGCCGTCGTCACGACGTCGAGCAGCGCCACGTCGTCGCCCATCGTGTAGTGGCCGTAGCTCTCGCCCATGTCGGAATTGATGTCGATCGTGCCTACCGCTATCGCCATGACGGCTGCGCTTTCGGCGGAGCGGGGCAAAAGTCCGACGAAGGGCAGTGACACCATGGCGAAGATGATCGAACGGCCAGCCGACTACGAGCAGCAGCGCGAGCGCTGGAATGAGGCCTCCGGCGCGGCGCCGGCGCGCAGCGGGCCCGGCTCGGGAGCGACCGACCGCACGATCTCGGATATTCCGCTCAAGCCGCTCTATGGCCCCGAGGACGTCGCGCATCTCGACCTCGCGCGCGATCTCGCGTTTCCGGGCGAGTATCCGTACACCCGCGGGATTCACCCGACGATGTACCGCGGGCGCCTGTGGACGATGCGCCAGTTCGCCGGCTTCGGCAACGCCAAGCAAACCAACGAGCGCTATCACTTTTTGCTCGGGCAAGGCCAGATGGGATTGTCGGTCGCCTTCGACATGCCGACGCTCATGGGTTTCGATTCCGACGCGGCGCAAGCGCTAGGCGAAGTCGGGAAATGCGGCGTTGCGATCGACTCGCTCGCCGACATGGAGCAGCTCTTCGACGGCATCGACATGGGCGTCATTACGACGTCGATGACGATCAACGGCCCCGCCTGCATTGCGCTCGCACAGTACGTCGCCGCCGCAGAGCGCAAAGGTATTCCGCGCAAGAAATTGGGCGGCACGATTCAAGCCGACATACTCAAAGAGTACATCGCGCAGAAAGAATGGATCTTTCCGCCGCGGCCGCACGTGCGCATTATCGTCGACATGATGAAGTTCTGCACGGAGCAGATGCCCAAGTGGAATACGATTTCGATCTCCGGCTACCACATTCGCGAAGCCGGCTCGACGGCGGTGCAGGAGCTGGCGTTCACGCTTGCAGACGGCTTCGCATACGTCGAAGCTGCAACGAAAGCCGGAATGGACGTCGATAGCTTTGCGCCGCGACTCTCGTTTTTCTTCAACTCGCACATCGACTTCTTCGAAGAGATCTGCAAGTTCCGGGCCGCGCGGCGCATCTATGCTCGCCACATGCGCGAGCGCTACGGCGCGAAAGATCCGCGTTCGTGGCAGCTGCGCTTCCACACGCAGACGGCGGGCTGCAGCGCGACCGCGCAGCAGCCGCTGAACAACGTCGTGCGCGTAGCCTTCGAAGCTATGGCGGCGGCGCTCGGCGGCACGCAATCGCTGCACACGAACTCGATGGATGAAGTGCTCGCGCTTCCGAGCGAGCGTGCCGTCGAAATCGCGCTGCGCACGCAGCAAGTGCTGGCCTACGAAACGAACGTCACGAACGTCGTCGATCCGCTCGGCGGCTCGTACTTCATCGAAGCGCTGACGGACGAGATGGAAAAGCAAGCCGAAGAATACTTCCGTCGCATCGCGGAATTCGGCGGCGTGATCGAAGCGATTGAATCGGGATTCTTTCAACGTGAGATTGCCGACGCGTCGTACCGCTATCAACGTTCGCTCGAAACGAAAGATCGCGTCATCGTCGGCGTGAACGCGTTAGAGCGCGAAGGCTCGGAGAAAGACATCGATCTGTTGCGCATCGAGCCGCATGTGGAGACCGAACAAGCGCGTCGCGTCAAGGACGTTCGAGCCGGCCGCGATAGCGCGAAAGTGGAAGCGACGCTCGCCGCGCTCAAGCGCGCATGCACGAACGAATCGATCAACGTGATGCCGCCTCTGATCGACGCCGTCAACGCGATGGCGACCGAAGGCGAAATCGTCGAAGCCATGGTGTCGGTGTACGGCCGGTACACAGAGACGCCGCAATACTGATGGCCGAACGCAAGCGCCCGCTGCGCGTTATCGTCGCGAAAGCCGGTCTCGACGGACACGATCGCGGCGCCAAAGTCATCGCACGCGCCCTGCGCGACGCCGGAATGGAAGTGATCTACACCGGTCTGTTCCAGACGCCGGACCAGATCGTGAACACCGCCATTCAAGAAGACGCCGACGGCATCGGCCTCTCGATTCTTTCCGGCGCACACATGACGCTCTTTCCGCTCGTCGTGGAAGAGCTCAAAGCCAAGGGCGCGAGCGACATCGTCTTTTTCGGCGGCGGCACGATTCCGCCCGACGATGCCGCCGAGCTCAAGCGGCTCGGCGTCCGCGAAATCTTCACGCCGGGCGCGCCGCTCTCCGATATCATCGCGTTCATCGAGCGCGAGTGCGGCAAACGTCGCGAATTAGTGGGATAAGAACGCGGAGATGCCGGTTCGGGTTCGCTTCGCTCCGTCGCCGACGGGATTTCTGCACGTCGGCGGTGCGCGTACGGCGCTTTTCAACTACTTGTTCGCGCGCAAGCACGGCGGCACGTACGTGCTGCGGGTCGAGGACACGGACGTTTCGCGCGAGCGCCCGGAATATCGCGACGAAATCTTCCGCGCGCTGCGCTGGCTGGGCCTCGAGCACGACGAAGGGCCGGACGTCGGTGGACCGTACGCGCCGTACAATCAGCGCGAGCGGACGGACCGTTACCGCAACGCGCTCGACCGGCTCATCGCAGGGCGGCACGTCTATCCATGTTTCTGCGCGTCCCGCGCCGACGACGTCGCGCAAGACGACGAGCCTCTGCAAAAGACGGCGGCGTGTCAGTGCGCGCTCCTTCCGGCTGAAGAAGTCGCGAGCTGCCGCGCCGCGATGAACCAGGCGCCGGCTTTGCGCTTTCGCATCGACGCGACGCGCACCTATCGCGTCAACGATCTCGTACGCGGTGAAGTCGAGTTTCCGCCGGGCGAGGTCGAGGACTTCATCATCGTCAAAGCCGGAGGCGGTCCGCTCTATAACTTCGCGGCAGTCGTCGACGACGCTGCAATGCGCATCACGCACGTGATTCGCGGTGAAGAACACTTGGCGAACACGCCGAAGCAGATCGCACTCTATGAAGCGTTGGGCGAGCCGGTTCCGCAGTTCGCGCACCTGCCGATTCTCCTTAATGCGGATCGCCACAAGCTTTCCAAGCGCGATGGCGCAACCGGCGTGTCCGAGTATCGCACGGCGGGCTTCTTGCCCGACGCTCTGATCAATTTCTTGGCGCTTCTCGGCTGGTCGCCGCCGGGCGGCGATCGCGAGATCTTTTCGCGCGGCGAGCTGTGCGAGCTGTTCGATCTCGACCGTGTCCAGAAGCACGGTGCCGTCTTCGACCAGGTGAAGCTCGCGTGGATGAACGGTGAGTACATCCGCACGGTGCCGCTCGAGACGCTGGTGCAAGTTGCGTCTGACATGCTTGCGGCGCAGCCGGACGCAGCCTCGTTACGAACCGATCGCGAGCACGTCGCAACGTGCTGCGAGCTGTTGCGCGAACGGATCAAGACCGTCGACGATCTCGTGCGCGGCGCTCGCTACCTGTTCGTGCGCGACGTCGAGATTCCGTGGGATGAAGAGGCCGTCGCGAAGCGCGCCGGAACCGTCGAGGCGCGAGAGCGCCTCCGCGACGCGGCAAACGCTTTGAAAGACACGCCGTGGAATCGGGCGGAAATCGAGGCTGCCATTCGCGATTTGGCGCAGCGCGACAAAGAAAAGCCGGGCGAGTACATCGGCGCGATTCGCGTCGCAATCACCGGTGTCGCCGTTTCGGCGGGTTTGTTCGAGACTGCCGAAGTGCTCGGCCGCGACATCGTGCTCGGTCGCATCGACGCTTTTTTGAAAGCCCACAGCGAGGTCGTACGAGCATGAACGGCGACGGCAGCACGACGAGCGTCAGCTCTGCCATCGTGCTCGCGGCAGGCAAAGGCGTGCGCATGAAGAGCGCCGTGCCGAAGGTCATGCACGACATTTGCGGACGGCCGATGATTTGGTGGGTGTTCCACGCGCTGCGCGAAGCCGGCGTGTCGCGCGCGATCACCGTGACGAGCCCGGAAAGTGATTCCGCGGTCGTGGCGGTTGCGGAAAGGGTCCCCGGCATCGAGATCGACACGGTGATCCAGGCGGAACAGCGCGGGACGGGTCACGCGACGCAAATCGCGCTGAAGCAGCTCAAACCGCGCGGCGGCACCATCCTAATCGCGTATGGCGACATGCCCGTCGTCACCGGAGCGCTTTTCCGGTCTGTGATTGCGGCGTGCGACACGCTGACGGCTCTCGCGATGGTGACCGCGCGCATGCCGCTGCCATCGAATTTCGGACGCGTCATTCGCGATGGCGAAGCGGTGTTGCGCATCGTCGAAGCCCGCGATTGCGCGCCCGAAGAGCTCGCGATCGACGAGATGAACGCCGGTATCTATGCGTTCGACGAGGGCGCGCTGCGCGCCGTGATCGGCGAGTTGCGCGATGACAACGCGCAAGGCGAGCTGTATTTGACGGATACGATTGCGATGCTCGCGAATCGTGGAGACCGCGTCGTTCCCGTCCTGGCTGAAGACGCGCGTCTCGTCATGGGCGTCAACGACCGCAGCGAGCTCGCGAAGGCGCGCCGCGCGATCAACGCTCGGCTCTGCGACACGCACATGCGTGCCGGCGTCACGATCGTCGATCCCGATCGAACGTATCTCGAACCGGAGCTGACGATCTCAAACGACGTCGTCATCGAGCCGAATACCACGATTGGCGGCGAGACGACGATCGCGCACGGCGTTCGCATTGGACCGAACTGCAGAATATTCGGTGCGACGATCGGCGAGTCGGCGCAAGTCACGGAAAGCGTCGTCCTCGACAGCGTCCTCGGGCCGCACGCCGTCGTCGGTCCGTTCGCGCATTTGCGCGACGGCGCGCGGCTCGAGCGCGACGCGCATATCGGAAATTTCGTCGAGGTCAAGGATTCGCGGGTCGGCGCGGGCGTGAAGGCGCGGCACCTCACCTATCTGGGTGATGCCGAGGTCGGCGACGGAACGAACGTCGGAGCCGGTACGATCACGTGCAATTTCGACGGCGAGAAAAAACACAAGACGAAGATCGGCAAGAATGTGAAGCTCGGCTCCGATACGATGCTCGTTGCGCCCGTGCAAATCGGTGACGGTGCGATGACCGGCGC
>JBOHTT010000356.1:0-12400 GCA_050733775.1 Vulcanimicrobiaceae bacterium | reverse complement strand
GGGTACGACATCGTCGATCGAATCGACAAGAAAGACGACTATACGATCGCGGTTCACCTCAATCGTCCGTGGGCGCCGTTCGTGGCCTCGTTTTTTACGATGTCGTCGACCGCGTATCCGATTCTGCCGGCCCACATTTTGGCTAAATATCCCGATATCAACCACGTGCCGTTCAACGAGAAGCCGATCGGTACCGGACCGTTCAAAGTCGCGCAGTGGCAGCACGGCACGCTCATCAAGTTTGTCGCAAATCCGGACTACTGGCGCGGACCGCCCAAGCTAAAAGAGATCGACTACCGGCCGATTCCCGACGCCAACACCATTCTCACGCAGCTGCGGACGCATGAGGAAGATTTCGACTTTGTCGCATCGGAGGCTCAAATCGCCGAGCTGCGCGCGATCGGTGGCGATCGAGTCGAGCTCGTTCCCTTCAACGCATATTCGCAGTATGCGTTCAATCTCGAGAATCCGATTCTATCTGACCTGAACGTTCGCCGTGCGCTCGTCGCGGCGACGGATCGCAAGACGATCATCGATAAGGTGGCGCACGGCGTCGAGCTGCCTGGTGAGGGCGATCAGCCATCTTTCTTGCCATGGTTCGATTCGTCCATCAAGACCGAGTCTTACGATCCTGCCCTGGCCAAGCAACTGCTGGACTCAGATGGTTGGCACGTCGGACGCGACGGGATCCGCACCAAGAACGGCCGGCGTTTGGCGCTCACGATTGCAATTACGACGGGCTCGGCGGCAGGAGCGGCGACGGCCGTGCTCTTGCAGCGCTGGTGGCACGATGTCGGCGTCGATGTTGGAATACGGACGTACGTGGCGCCGCTCATGTTCGGCGGCTACGCGGCCGGCGGGATCGTTCAAACCGGCAAATACGACGTGGCGTTCTACGCCTGGTATAGCGGAGTCGACCCCGATGACTCCACGCTGTTCATGTGCGACCAGTTTCCGCCCGGAGGCCAGAACACATACCATTTCTGCGATCGCGCCTTAGACAAACAAGAGCGCATCGCACTCTATTCCTACGATCCGGCCGTCCGCAAGCGTGCGTACGACAAGATTCAGGAAACGCTCGTCGCACAGCGTCCGTTTCTGACGCTATGGTTCGTGCGACGCGTCAACATCTACAACACCGATCTCAAGAATTTCAAGCCCGCGCACGCCGGCGTGGAAATCTGGAACCCCTGGGAGATCGATATTTAGGTCCTAGACGCTTCCCATTTGCGAATGGTCTCGATTTGCGAGGCCATGTACGGCAAGAAACCGCCGCCGAACAAGAATTCCTTGCGCAGTGGGTCGAGCGTGAACGATACGGTGCCGCCGCCCGCCTGCGAAAGCGTCTGCGCGCGGACGTCGATCCGCACCGACGATGCGGCGAACAGCGCGTCGATTTCGGCCGGCTCGACGCGCGCGACGAGGAACGCGTTGTTATAGGCGTTCTCTTCAAAGATGCGGGCGAAGCTCGGCGCGATCACCGCTTTGAAGCCCCGCGCCTGCAGCGCCCAAACCGCGTGCTCGCGCGAGCTGCCTGCGCCGAAGTTCTCGCGCGCGACGACCACGGTCGCGGCTGAGTATTGCGCAAAGATCTTCTCGATGTCCGGGACGCCCTCGAAGCAATGCGCGCGTAGAACCTCATCGCTCGCCGAGGCGAGCCAGCGCGTCGGAATAATTTGATCGGTATCGACGTTGGCGCGATCGAGCGGAAAGATCGCGCCTTCAATGACCTCGCTCATACCGCGACCGCCGCAGGCAGTTCGTCGGGGCTGCCGATTCGGCCGAGCACGGCGCTGGCCGCAACGACCACCGGCGACGCGAGATGCACGCGCCCTCCGGCGCCCATGCGTCCGGGGAAATTCCGATTGCTCGAACTGATGCAGCGCATCTCGGGGGCGAGCACGCCCGTGGAAAGGCCCGGACAAGCGCCGCAAGACGAATGCGTCCAGAGTGCGCCGGCGTCCTGAAAAACGTCGTGCAATCCCTCCGCTTCGGCTTGGCGTTTCACGGCTTGCGATCCGGGAGTCACGATCGTAGGGATCGTTACCTTTCTTCCGGCGAGGACCGCTGCTGCGGCGCGTAGGTCACCCAGGCGCGCGTTCGTGCACGAGCCGATAAAGGCTTGATCAAGGACGACTTCGCGGAGTGGCGTTCCCGCGCGCAATCCCATATAGTCCAGCGCAGAAGAATCGGCGTCACGCGGAATGCTTCCGGAAATCGGAGCGCTCTGGCCGGGGTTCGTTCCCCACGTCACGGTCGGCACGAGCCGCCCAGCATCGATGCGAAGCTCGGCGTGATACGTTGCATCGGAGTCCGCGACCAGCTCGCGCCAACCGGCCGCGGCGCCGTCGAATTCCGTGCCCGACGGCATGTGTTCGCGTCCGCGCAAATAGGAAATCGTCGTGTCGTCGACCGGGCACATACCGGTCGTGGCGCCGGCCTCGATCGCCATGTTGCAAAGCGTCATGCGCTCGTCCATGGATAGCGCGGCGATTCCGTCACCGGCATACTCGAGGACGTATCCGGTTCCGCCTTTGAAGCCGAGCTGCGCGATGACGGCAAGCGCGAGATCTTTCGCCGTCGCTCCACCGCGCAGCCGGCCGTTTACGGTAATGCGCATGACCTTCGGGCGCCCAACGATGACCGCACCTGCCAGCATCGCGCCGGCGAGCGCAGTGCTGCCGACGCCGAATGCGAACGATGCAAAGGCACCAATCGTGCATGTGTGGCTGTCGCTGCAAACGAGCGTCGATCCCGGCGCGACGTGACCGCGTTCCGGAACGAGAACGTGACATATGCCGTTGTCCCCGACGTCGTACAGCCGCACGGCGCGACGTTTCGCCCACGTGCGAAGGAACTGCGCCTGTTCGGCGGTTACGGTGTCTTTCGCCGGGGTGACGTGGTCGTTGACCGCGATGATACGGCGCGCATCGTACAATTCGCCGCCGAATTGGTTCTCAATTTGCTCGATAGCCGGCGGCCCGAGCAGCTCGTAGAGGACGATGCGATCGATGAAAACGAGCGCGTTGTTACCCGGCAGCGCCGTAACGAGATGCGCGTCCCAGACCTTTTCGAAAACGTTCCGGCCCACCGCGCGGCATTACGCGGCAGCGCCCGGGCTCTCATTCCGGTTCGAGCAAGCCGCTCGCAATGGCGTGGTAGTTGTCGAGTGCTTCGCGCATCTCTTCGGTCGGCACGCTCTTGCCGCTATCGAATCGTTGCATGACCGTGCGTGCGGTGCGGTATTCGCCCGCAATCGTCGGAAAGTGCTCGGCCACCGCTTCCGGGCGGAGATTCGGATCGAGATACGGGTAGCCGCGATCCCGCAGGATGCGCCCGACGAGGCGCTCGGCCTCGCGCAGCGTCTCGACCGGCGCTTCGGGGAAACGCCGGGCGAGCGCTTCGAGCTCGTTCCCGTAGCGCGATCGCGTGCGCTCGGCAAGCGGCATAGGTCGCTGTGGAAGCGCAGCGTTCTCCTTTAAGGTTGGAATCGTTTGCGCACGCGAGCGGACGCGCTGGCGGAAGACGCGGGTCGCCCCAATTGCGAGCACCGCGGCGAGCACGACGGCGATCGATAAAAACAGCATCGCTGGCGTTCTACCGACGCTGCGCAGGTCGCTCCTAGGTTACCGGCGTCTGGTTGCTCGCTTGCGGCGCCGCGAAACGCTGCGGGGAGAAGAGTCCGATCGCGTGGGGCGTTTCTCCGTCGAGCGCGAGCTGGGCGATGATCTCCCCGACGGCGCTGCAGAACTTGAATCCGTGTCCGGAAAAGCCGCCCGCGAGGACGACATTGCTGTATTGCGGGTGCATTCCGATGATGAAGTGCTCGTCCGGCGTCAGCGTGTAGAGGCAGACCTTTGAATGCTGGTATTGCGCTGCAGCACCTGGAACGAGCGCTTCGAGAAAGGCGCGAACCGGCGCGACTTCGTCGGCGCTGACGCTGCGATCGACCGCGTCAGGCTGCGTTGCAACGAAGCTGCGATAGAACGCGACTTTCAATCCTTCGCCGCCCACGAAAGGAAAGCCGTAGGCGCGTTCCCGATCGCGCGCGACGATGTAGATCGGCAGCACTTCGAGAACCGGTTCCTCGGCGCGCGTCGCAGGCGTAAACCAGTGCATGACTTGGCGTTCTACCATGAGCGGAAGCCCGAGCTGTGCGGTGATCCTCCCGAGCCACGCACCGGCCGTGATGACGAGCTGTTTTGCTTCGAGCATTTCTCCGGAGGACGTGCGCACGCGCACGCCGCGGGCGGCGGATTCCCAGTCGAGCACGCGCGTTCCGAATCGCGCCTCCGCGCCGTTGGCAGCGGCCCGTGCGAGGTGCGCGCGGATGCACGCCTCGGGTCGTAAGAAGCCGGCGGTGGGCTCGAATAAGCCGAACTCGCCGTCGCGGAACGACATGGCGGGAAATCGTCGCTTCAGCTGCGCCGCGTCCAAGAGCTCGTGCGCCAGGGAATGTTCTTGCGCGCTTTTGAGCGCTCCGTCGACAATGTTGTGATCGCGCGGCCCCAGCATCAAGCCGCCCGTGATCGTCATTAATCTCTCGCCGCTGTTTGCTTCCAGGTCGCGCCAGAGCTCGTACGCACGTTTCGCGAGCGACACGTACCGCGAGTCCAAGAAATAAGTTTGGCGAATGATGCGGGAGTTGCCGTGCGAAGAACCGAGCCCGTGCATAGGCTCGAATTGTTCGAGACCGAGAACCCGCGTGCCGCGCGCCGCTAGATGCGCCAGCGCCGCGCTTCCCATCCCACCGACGCCCAGGACGATGACGTCCCAGCTCACAGGATCTGACTCAAGAACATCTTCGTTCGTTCCGCGCGAGGGTTGCTAAAAAATGTAGCCGGTGGACCCATCTCGACGATCGAGCCGCCGTCGAGGAATGCGATGAGGCTGCCGACTTCTCGCGCAAAACCCATCTCGTGCGTCGCGAGGATGCAGGTCATCCCCTCGGCGACGAGGGCGCGGATCGTCAGCAATACTTCCTTGACCGTCTCGGGATCGAGTGCCGCCGTAACCTCGTCGAAGAGGATGACCTCCGGATTCATCGCGAGAGATCGGGCGATGGCAACGCGCTGCTGCTGCCCGCCTGAAAGCTGCGCCGGAAAGCTATCGGCCTTTTCGCGCAAGCCGACCTTTGTGAGCAGCGCGTAAGCGCGCGACTCGACGAGAGCGCGATCTTCGCGCAGCACGTGGACCGGTGCCATCATGACATTCTCGAGCGCCGTCTTGTGCGGGAAAAGGTTGTACTGCTGAAACACGATCGAAACGCGTTTGCGGAGCGCAATTAACTCCTCGTCCGTGCGAAGGCGGTGAACGTCGATCTCGCCGACCCGGATCGATCCGCCGTCGATCGCGACCAATCCGTTGATGCAGCGCAGCAGCGTTGACTTACCGGATCCCGAAGGCCCGATTACGCAGCATACGCCGCCTTTCTCGACGGCGAGCGTGATGCTGCGAAGCACTTCGTGCTGTGCGAACGACTTGCGCACGTCGAGAAGCTCGACAAGTGGACGGCCGTTCACGATGCCACCGCGAATCTGCGCTCTAGTCGCTTTGTGTAGGCGGCAATCGGATAGCAGTAGAGGAAGAACCAGATCAAAACGTAGCCGTAGAAGGGCATCAACAGCTCGGTGCGGCCTTCGGCGCCCAGAATGTTCCGCGTCAGCGTCAGCACTTCCGTGACGCCGAGGATGGACGCAAGTGTCGTCGATTGCGCGAGAATGGCGTACAGGTTCATCCACGGCGGCAACATTCGCTTGAACGCTTGGGGGAGAATGACGAGACGCAAGGTTTGCAAGTTATCGAAGCCGAGCGATGCCGCAGCCTCCCACTGCGTTGAAGGAAGCGACACGATTCCGCCGCGGACGATCTCGGAAATGTTCGCGGCAACGGGGAGTGCGAGCCCCAGCGTGGCTTTGATCCAGTCCGGAAACGGTACGGTCCCGAACGGCGTATGGAACTCAAACGGCGTCAAGTACATCACGAAGAACATCAATACGAGCCAAGGCGCGTTGCGGAAGATCTGCATGAACCAGTACGAAGGCTGCGAAACGGCGCGCGTGCGTGAGATCTGCAGCGTGCCGAGAACGATGCCGCCGGCCGTTCCCAAGCCCATCGCGAGTAAGCTGATCGCAAGGTTGAAGAGGAAGCCGTGGAAGAGCAGCGGCGTCCACTTTATCAACGTCGCAACCACGCTGGGGGCGCCTGCGGGCGTTTGTGCCTGCGCCACGGCGACCGACGCAGCAAAGAGCAGCAGAAAAAGCACGAGCGTCCGGCCCGAGATCACACTCCGTACCCCGGAATTTTCAGGCGGCGCTCCAGCGACTCCATCGCCCAGACAACGATGCCGACGAGCGCGACGTAAACGAGCAGAATGAACGTCATCATCTCGGGGACGTTCAGGTCATCCGACCAAATTTGATTCGCCGCGTACAACATCTCGGGAACGGCAATGGCATAGGCGAGCGACGTGGTCTTCACGAGATTGACGATGTTGTTTGTCAGGGCCGGTAAGCCGATACGGAATGCCAACGGGAAGAAGATGCGGACGAAGCTTTGCGCCCGCGAAAAGCCGAGCGATTCGGCCGCCTCGATTGTCGCGCGCGGTATCGCTTCCATGCCCGATCGAAAAATCTCGACGTTGAACGCGCCGGCGAACAGCGAAAGCGAGAACGCAGCCCAAAAGATATTGCCCAGCAGCGGATGTGAGTATCCGGCCGATCCGCGAACCGATAAGAGCGGGCTCAATGCGAAGAAGAAGAAATAGAGCTGGACGAGTGGCGGCGTGTTGCGAAAGAATTGAACGTACGCCGTCACGGCTCGGCGGATGGCAGCGCTACGCGCTCCCAGCAGCCATACGCCCGCGATGCCGATCCCTATGCTGGCGACGATCGTCACGATGGACAGCCAGATAGTCATCTCGATGCCGTGCAGCATTCGCGCGCGTTCCCCGCTCTGATAGAGGAACGTCAAGCGAATGTGCGCGGCATGCGAGAGCCATATTCCGAAGCGTGCTAACGGATCCACGTCCGAGACGTAAGATTATTTCTTGCCGTACTCGGAGTTCATTTTCTTCGCGAAATCGGATACCGGAACGTTGTATTTCTTTTCCAGGGAAACGATCTTACCGGTCTTGTGCCAGTCCTTCACGACGTTCGACATGAAGGCCATGAATTTGTCGTCGCCTTTGTCGACTGAGACACCCCACGGTTGGACGTCGATGGATGCGAGCGGAAGATCGTAACCCGAAGACCAGTCGGGTTCTAGCGATTTCGGATTGTTGAACGAGTCATCATAAACGAATCCTACGCAAGACCCCGTGCGCAGTGCGTTGAGCGCTTCGGTCGTTCCAGGAAACGCCACCAGATTCGCTCCGTACTTGTCCTGCATGTCTTTATTGTAGAAAGCGCCTTGGATCGCGCACAGCGATTTGCCCTTGAGATCGTCCCAGGTCTTCAGACCCGAGCCTTTGCGCGCGAGAATATCTACGCCGGCCGCGTAATAGCTCGGCTTGACGATACCGACCAGCTCTTCACGCTGTGGCGTATCGGTCATAGTCGCGATCATCAAATCGATCCGGCCTTGCTGCAAAAATTGAATTCGATTTGCGGCGACCACCGGCACGAATTCGACGGAGACGCCGAGACGACGTGCGACATCGGCGGCAAGCTCCGGCTCGATGCCGACGACTTTTCCGGAAGGATCGAGATAACCAAACGGTTTGTAATCCGTCTTCACGCCGACGATGAGCTTTCCGCGTTGTTTGATTTCCGCGAGCGTATCGCGTGCATAGGCCGGCGAGCTTGCGAAGAGCGCGAAGGCAAAAGCCGCCAGACAGCCGAGGACGAGTCCACGCTTATACTTCATATGGTCCCCCAAACAAAGAGAGAGAAGACCGCCGCCTCTTATAAAAGAAGGGACAGTCGAGGCCGCTAGTTCGGGTGGTGCGTGCCGCTCGCCTCCGCTGTTACGTCGCGGTTTGCGGTTCTGCCGGTACCTGCGCGGGTTGCTGTTGTGTCTCGTTTTGCGGCTGCGACGGCACGCGTTGATTCAGCACGCTGATCGCCGTCCCGATTGCTGCGGCCAGCCCGAGATAGAACCAGCGGCGCTTAGAGAAAAAGCGGTCGATGCCGAAGAGATGATCGACCGAACAATCACCGTAGCCCCCGGCCGCAAACGTGAGAGCGGCGACGGTGTAGAGCAGCGGAACTTCGATTCCGTTGTCGGCAGCAAAGAAGCCGTTGTCCTTATGCATGGCGAGCATCGCGACGATCATGTTCACCGCCAGGACCGATGGACCGACGGTGCCGAGAAAACCCGATGCAATGAGCGCGCCGGACGCGAGTTCGTTGTATGCGGCGGCGGTGCCCATCCGTTCGGCATCTTCGAAACCGAGCATCTTCATGAACCCGGCGGTCTTTTGCGGACCGGAGCCCTCAAACCACCCGAACGCTTTTTGCGCGCCGTGTGCGGCTATCGCGCCGCCGACGATCGTTCGCGCCACCAACATCCCGAAGTCCGAACGCATCGTTATCTCCTAACCGAGGGAGCGGCGACTTCCCGGCGGAAGGCGCTGTCCCTTCCCTATGATTACCCCACTTCGAACCGCATGAGGTTGTCCGGCAAAGTCGCGTTGGTCACGGGTGCGGCCAGCGGCATCGGTCGCGCAACCGCGCGGCGATTTCTGGCTGAAGGCGCACGCGTTGCGGCAGTCGATCTCGACGAAGCTTCGATCCAAAAAGGCGTCGACGGCGAGGTTCTCGCGATCGCAGCGGACGTGTCCGATGAGACCGACGTCACGAGTGCGGTTGCACGCATCAAGGCGAAGTATGGAAAGATCGATGCGCTCGCCCATTTCGCCGGCGTTACGCGCGACGCAATGGCGTTTAAGATGGATCTCGACGCGTGGGATCTGGTCTTGCGTGTCAACCTAACGGGAACGTTTCTCGTTGCGCGTACGGTCGCAAACGCGATGCGCGACGAAGGGAACGGCGGCAGTATCATCCTGACGTCCTCGCGATCGTATCTCGGCAATATCGGCCAAGCCAACTATGCTGCGAGCAAAGGCGGCGTCGTCAGCTTGATGCGCACGATGGCTCTTGAATACGGAAAATTCGGCATTCGCGTGAACGCGTTGGCGCCGGGCTTCATCGAGACGCCGATGACCTCGGTGGTTCCGGATAAATTGCGCAACCTGGCAATCGAGGGGACGCCGCTACGCCGTGCGGGCACGGCGGAGGAGGTCGCTGCCGTGACGCTTTTCTTGGCAAGCGAGGACTCGTCGTACATCACGGGCATCGTCTTGGCGGTGGACGGCTGGAGAACGACCGGCCTAGCGCCGGCATGAGCCGCGGCCGGCGCGGGTACAACGCCGACGATGAAAGCCGTTCTCATCGCCGTCGCGCTCGTCGCCGTTGCGGTCACCGACGCGCGTGGCCAAATCACACCGTCTGCAACAATCGCGCCGGCGACGCAGACACCGGCGACACAAGCGCCGGTTGAAACGCCGAGGCCCGTACCCACTCCCGGTCCCGTGCTCGTCGACGGGAAATCGACCTACATTCTCGTCTTCGATAAGGGCAACACGAAAACGGTGACGCCCACGCAGCAAAGCGCACCGGCGAACTCTTACTTCGTCGCGACGCCCGGGACGCTGTGCGTCGGGTCGGTGAACGTAACGACGATGGGCACCGTCATTCCCGGGGGCGCGATCACGTCCAAGAGCTCGTTCACCTTCACGCGCGTCGGCAGCCCGGTAGGGTGCGCGGTCGCGATCTCCTCGAGCGCAGGGGGCCCTCCGGCAACGGTGGTTATCCAGTAAGCAGTCGCCTTGCGGGGCGGGGCGAGCGCGACTTCGGCCGATTGACCGGCCGGGGGACCACTGTTATAATCCCGTGGTTGCGGCCCACCGTCGGTGCGGCCACTTTTGTGTTCGAGGAGAAGGTTGCCGACCATCAGTCAGCTGGTCCGTAAGGGCCGTTCGAAGATCGCGAAAAAGGTCAAGACCCGCGCTTTCCGCGTTATCCAGACGGGTCCCAAGCCTGGTCATCCCGACTTGCCGACGCGCACCTTCGAGGTTGCCGGCAATCCCCAACGCCGCGGCGTTTGCACGCAAGTCAAGACGGTGACTCCGAAGAAGCCGAATTCAGCGCTGCGCAAAGTCGCGCGCGTTCGCCTGACCAACGGCGAGGAAGTTACGGCCTACATTCCCGGCATCGGCCACAACCTTCAGGAGCATAGTGTGGTTCTTGTGCGTGGCGGCCGCGTAAAAGATTTGCCGGGCGTCCGTTATCATATTATCCGCGGAACGCTCGATACGTCGGGCACCGCTAACCGCAAGCAAGGCCGCTCGAAATACGGCGCCAAGCGACCCAAGAAGTAATCATGCCACGCAAAGGACCCTCTCCGAAACGTCCGATTCTTCCGGACCCGAAGTACAATTCGAAAGTGCTCGCGCGCTTCATCAATAAGGTGATGACGCGCGGCAAAAAATCGGTTGCGGAACGAATCATGTATCAGGCACTTAACCTCGTCGGCGAAAAAACCGGCCGCGACCCGATGGACGTCTTTACACAGGCGCTCGGGAACGCGATGCCGATGGTCGAGGTGCGCCCGCGACGCGTCGGCGGTGCGACCTATCAGGTCCCGATGGAAGTGCGGCCCGACCGCCGTCAAGCGATGGCGATGCGCTGGCTGATCGGCTTTGCGCGTCAGCGGCCCGGTCATTCGATGGAAGAGAAGCTTGCGAGCGAGCTGATGGACGCCGCGAACAATGTCGGTGCTTCCGTGAAGAAGCGCGACGACACACACAAGATGGCAGAGGCCAATAAGGCTTTCGCCCACTACCGCTGGTAAGAATTTATGGCCCGGGAATATCCGCTCGAGCGGACTCGTAATATCGGTATCGCCGCGCACATCGATGCGGGCAAGACAACCGCGACCGAACGCATCCTGTTCTATACGGGGCGCACGCATCGTCTGGGCGAGGTCCACGACGGCTCCGCGACGATGGACTGGAAGGTCCAGGAGCAGGAGCGCGGGATCACGATTACCTCTGCCGCGACGGCGTGCACGTGGCGCGACACGCGTATCAACATTATCGATACGCCTGGCCACGTGGACTTCACCGTCGAAGTGGAGCGCTCGCTGCGCGTTTTGGACGGGCTCGTCGCGCTGTTCGACGCCGTCGCCGCGGTGCAGCCGCAGTCCGAGACCGTTTGGCGCCAGGCCAACAAATATCGCGTGCCGCGCATCATCTTCGTCAACAAGATGGATCGCATGGGCGCCGACTTCTTCAACGTCGTCAGCAAGATCAAAGAGCGCCTGGGCGCGCGCGCCGTTCCGATTCAGGTTCCGATCGGCGCCGAAGACAAGTTCCTCGGCGTGGTCGATCTCTTCACGATGAAGAAGATCATCTACACGGACGACCTCGGATCGACGATGGAGCATGAGGACGTCGAACTGGGCGAGTTGCGCGATCTGGCCGAGCAGTGGCGCTTCCAATTGATCGAAGCGATCGCGGAACAAGACGACGAGCTGACCGAAATGTATCTCGAGGGGAAGACGATTCCCGTCGAGCGTCTTCAGCGTGCGTTGCGGCTGGCGACGATTGCCGGCACGGTGCTGCCGGTGCTGTGCGGATCCGCGTTCAAGAACAAAGGCGTGCAGCCACTGCTCGATGCCGTCGTCGATTTCTTGCCGTCACCGCTTGAAGCCAAGCAGATCGTCGGCACGAATCCGAAGACGAACGCCGAGATCACGCGCAAGCCCGACGACAACGAGCCGTTTGCCGCACTGGCATTCAAGATCGCAACCGATCCCTACGGGAACCTGACCTACTTCCGCGTCTATTCAGGCGTGCTGCAGAAGGGCTCGTACATTTATAATTCGCGCTCCGGCAAGAAAGAGCGCATCGGTCGCATTCTGCGGATGCACGCGAACCATCGCGAAGACATCGATTGGATCGGCGCCGGCGACATCGCCGCGGCTGTCGGCCTCTCCGACACGCGCACCGGCGACACGCTGTGCGATGAGAAAAATCCGATCGTCCTCGAAACCATCACCTTCCCAGAACCCGTGATCTCGCAGGCGATCGAGCCGAAGACGAAGGCCGACCAAGACAAGCTCGGTCAGGCGTTGACGCGCTTGGCTCAGGAAGATCCGACGTTCCGCATGCGCACGGACGAAGAGACGCAGCAGACGATTATCGAGGGCATGGGCGAGCTCCATCTCGAGATCATTCTCGATCGCCTGAAGCGCGAGTTCAAAGTCGAAGCCAACGTCGGCAAACCGCAGGTCGCGTACAAAGAAGCGATCACGAAGAGCGTCGAACGCGAAGGCCGCTTCATCCGCCAGACCGGCGGCAAGGGCCAGTACGGGGATGTGTGGCTGCGTCTGGAGC
>JBOHTT010000355.1:0-12181 GCA_050733775.1 Vulcanimicrobiaceae bacterium | reverse complement strand
AATCGCGCCTCGGGTATGCCGCCGGCCATGACCGGCACCGGTTCGGGGGCGGGCGACGACGGGGCCTGCACCGGGGTGTCCCGGCGGGCTGCGACGACGAGGCCGCGATCGCGCGCTGCCAAGAGCGCCTGTTCTTCGAAGATGCGGCTTTGATTGTGCGCCGCGGCTTCTTCCATTGCGCCGCGAGCAACGCGGATGAGGCGGCGCGGTAATCCGCCCGAGGCTCGTGCGATGATGTCGAGGGCGCCGTCTGTGAAGATGCCTTGCGGGTCGCGTGCGCCGGCCCGAGCGAGGCGATGGAGGATCAGCGCGCGGCCGGCCTGCTCGTCGAGCGGCGCCAGACGGATCCAGCCGTCGACGCGGTCGTAGAGATTGCGCTGTCCGAGTATCCGCGGCTCGAGCTCGCTTTGGCCGAAGAGGACTAAGTTGATGAGCTTGCGCTGCGGGATGTCGAAATTAAGAAGCAATCGCAGCGTTTCGATGCTTTCGGGCGCGAGCGTCTGCGCTTCGTCGAAGAAGAGCACCACGGTGCGGCTCTCGAGAACGGCGGTATCGAACAAAAAGTTCTTGAGCGCGTTCTTCAAAAATGCGGGCGTGCGCGCCGGCAGACTGAGCCCGAACGCCCGTCCGACCGCAAGCAGAAACTCCGTTTCGCTCGCAAAGTGCGGGTCGAGGATTTTACCCAGCAGCACGTCTTCGCGGACCAGCAGCGTAGTCTCCACCGCCAGCGCGAGACTCGTCTTTCCGGACCCGGGGTCGCCGATGACGACCGTCAGCCCTCGAGACTCGTCGATCGAACTGAGCAGCTTGGCCTTCGCTCTCGCGACTGCCGGCATTTCCCAAAAGAAATGCGGATCTGAGGTATCGAGAAACGGATCTCTCTCGAGACCGAAGCGCAAAAAGGCCCTTGACATCGCCGGGTCCCTATTTAGCCGAGCAAGTAACAAACTCTTCGTCGGGGGGTCTAAGCTTTGACTAAGTCTCCGTTAAGGCCGAACCGATATCGGAAAGTGTGAAGGCCGTCATCCTTGCCGGTGGCTTCGGCACGCGCATCAGCGAGGAATCCGCGCTCCGGCCAAAGCCGATGATCGATCTGGGCGGAAAGCCTGTGCTGTGGCACATCATGAAGATCTACTCCGTTTACGGCGTTAACGATTTCATCGTGTGCTGCGGCTACAAAGGCTACATGATCAAAGAGTATTTCGCGAACTACCAATTGCATATGTCGGACGTAACGGTCGACATGCGCAATCGCGCGTTGCACGTGCACGCCAGCAGCGCGGAGCCTTGGAACGTTACGTTGATCGATACGGGCGAAAACACGATGACCGGTGGGCGGTTGCTGCGAGCGCGGAAATATTTAGAAGGCGAAGAAGAATTTTGCTTCACGTACGGCGACGGTCTTTCCGACGTCGACGTATCGGCAGTTATCGCGCATCATCGAAAAGCCGGAACCCACGCGACCGTGACGGCGGTTCAACCACCGGGTCGTTTCGGCACGCTCAAGATGGAACAGCAAAAAATCGTCGCCTTCGACGAGAAGCCACAGGGCGACGGCGCGTGGATCAACGGCGGCTTTTTCGTTCTGTCGCGACGCGTGTTCGACTACATCGAGGGCGATCAGACGGCGTGGGAGCGCGGACCGCTGGAGCGTCTGGCGGCGGAAGGGAATTTGTCGGCATTTCCGCACACCGGATTTTGGCAGCCGATGGACACCCTGCGCGACAAGCACCTGCTCGAGGATCTGTGGACGAGCGGTCGCGCGCCGTGGAAGAAGTGGTGAGGCGCTGCAGGTTCTGCCGAACTGCGCTGAGAGTCGTGTTTGCCGATCTCGGCATGACGCCGCTCGCGAATAGTTATCTTGCCCCGGACGAGCTCGAGAAAATGGAGCCGTTTTATCCGCTTTGCGCGTATGTGTGCGAAGAGTGCTTCCTCGTTCAGCTCGAGGAGTTCGAGTCTCCGCAGGCGATTTTCGGAGACTACGCCTATTTCTCGTCGTATTCCACGAGCTGGCTCGAACATGCGCGAACATTTGCCGAAGCGGCTGCGGAGCGTTTGCGACTTGGCAAAGAGTCGCTCGTTGTCGAGATTGCGTCGAACGACGGCTACCTACTGCGATGGTTCCAACAGCTTTCGATACCCGTACTCGGTATCGAGCCGGCGCGCAACGTCGCCGAAGCCGCGATCGCAAATGGAATCCCGACCCATATCGAATTCTTCGGCGTCGATGCAGCCCGTAAATTGGCCGAGCGAGGCGAGACCGCAGACCTCGTCGTTGGAAACAACGTGCTCGCGCACGTTCCCGACCTGCAGGATTTCATCGGCGGTCTGGCCCTGGCCGTCAAGCCGCAGGGACGGATCTCCGTCGAGTTTCCGCATCTGCTCAATCTGATCGAGCAGTGCCAGTACGATACGATCTATCACGAGCATTTCTCGTATCTCAGCCTTGGAACCGTGCAGCGCATGTTTGCAGCGCACGGGCTGACCGTCGTCCACGTCGAGGAGCTGACCACGCACGGAGGCTCGCTGCGCGTTTGGGCCGCTCCCGCGCCCTCTTCTCCGCCGGTAGCCGGATCGGTGGCGGCGCAATTGCGCAGAGAACGTGCGGCCGGCTTGGACCGGCTCGAGACGTACGAGCGTTTCGATGCCGCGGTGGTGGAATCGAAGCGCACCCTGCTCGAGTTCCTTATCGCGCAGAAGCGCGAAGGCCGCTCGATCGCGGCGTACGGCGCTCCCGCGAAGGGGAATACCCTGCTGAATTATTGCGGCATTCGGAACGATTTCATCGATTACACGGTCGATCGCAGTCCGCATAAACAGGGCCGGTTCTTGCCGGGCACGCACATTCCGATCTATCCCGTCGAGCGAGTCGCGGAGACGAAGCCGGATTACCTCTTGATTTTGCCGTGGAACCTGCGCGACGAGATCGTCGAACAGATGGTCTTCGTCCGAGATTGGGGTTGCCGTTTCGTCACGCCGATTCCGAGAGTAAGCGTTCATTCTTGAGATTTCGAGACACGAAACTTGCCGGCGTCACAATCGTGGAATCGGAACCGCAGACCGACGTTCGCGGCTCCTTCGAGCGACTATGGTGCAGCGATGAGTTCGGTCGCAAGGGTCTCGTAGGAACGTTCGTGCAGAGCAGCCTCTCGCGTAACAGCAAGCCGTTCACGGTGCGCGGCTTACATTACCAGATTCCGCCTTCGCAAGAAGGCAAGCTCGTGGCCGTGGTCGCCGGCCGCATATTCGACGTGGTGGTCGATCTGCGCGAAAACTCTCCTACACTGCACCAGATCGTCACGGTCGAGCTCGATGCGGCTCGGTCGAACGCGACGCTCCTGTATATTCCGCCGCAATGCGCGCACGGCTTCCAGACGCTGGAGCCCGACACGGTGATCCTTTACTGCATGACGCAGGCATACGATCCTCGCTGGTCGCGAACCGTTCATTGGCGAAGCCCCGAGCTTGCAATACCATGGCCGGAGGTGCACGACGTCGTGATTTCCGATGCGGACGCCGCGGCGAGCTCGCGCTGATGGAATCGATTCCGGTCTTCGTTCCCTGCACGGGCATCGATACGCTCAAACACGTGACCGATGCGTTCGATGTCGGCTGGCTCGGCATGGGGGCTTCCACGAAAGAATTCGAGGAACGCATCGCCGCATTTCTCGAGCTCAAAGACCGGTACGTCGTCGCGACCAACACGGGGACGTCGGCTCTGCATATCGCGCTGCTCGCCGCCGGAATCAAGCCGGGCGACGAAGTGATCACGACGTCGTTTAATTACGTTGCCGATCACCAAGCGATCGAGTTAGCCGGCGGCCAGGCCGTCATGAGCGATATTCGTGACGACGATCTTGGGATCGACGTCCAGAAGGCGGAAAGCCTGATTACGGACCACACGAAAGCGGTCATCCCGCTGCATTTCGCCGGCATACCGTGCGATCAAGAAGGCGTATACGCGTTGGCGAAACGCCATAACTTGCGAGTCGTCGAAGATGCGATGCATGGTTTCGGCACGCGTATCAAAGGCCGCCGAATCGGTAGCTACGGTGACATCACGTGTTTCAGCTTCGATCCCGTCAAGGTCGTCACGTCGATCGACGGTGGTTGCGTCATCGTCAATTCGTCCGACGAAGTAGAAGAGCTGCGACGCTATCGCTTTCTCGGAGTCGATAAAGAGACGACGGAGCGCTACAAGAATCAGCGCTCCTGGGAGTACGACGTCCTCGGACCGGGCTTCCGATACCACCTTACGAACATTCTCGCCAGCGTCGGCATCTCACAAATGAAACGGGTCGAAGAGTTCATTCGTACGCGTACGGACGTCTGCCGGCGTTACAATGCGGCCTTCGGCAAGGTCAAAGGCCTGCGGGTACCGGCAACCAATTTCGAGGACATCTCACCGTTCATCTATAGTCTGCGCGTGCAGGGCGGCCGTCGCGAAGGCTTGATCGAACATCTGCGGGAGCGGAAGATCGCGACGGGGATCCATTTCGTCCCGGTGCACAAGCATCGCTATTTTGAAGGCGCCCGCCGCACCGACATGACCGTGACCGATCGAGTCGTCACGGAGGTGGTCACCATTCCGCTGCACTCGAACATGAGGGAAGATTTCGTCGAACGTGTGATCGACGGGGTCGAGTCGTTCTTTAGGTAGCGGCTGCCGTCGCGTAGAGTCGTTCGTCGACGCCGCCGTTTTGCATGAGCGCGCGAATGCGTCGAATCCGAAAATAGTTTCCGTCGTCGAAAACGTCGGTGCGTCCGACGCGTCGTAGATTTGCCAGGAGGTCGTCGATGCCCGCCTCCAGCGTCCAAGCGGTCTTGAACGAGGGTATTGCTCCACGAACTTTTCCGAATGCGACGTTGTACGACCGCTGGTCGCCCGCTTCCGACTTTGGCTTTGCCGTGATCGGCAACTTGCCGCAATGTGTTGCAACGTGCGTTGCGATCGTGATGATTTGGTAATTCTCGGCTTCGTTTCCGATATTGAAGGCTTGGCCGCCGCAGCGGTCGAGATCCGACTCGAGCGCGCGCGCGACTGCTTGGGCCATGTCTTGCACGTGAACGAGCGGTCGCCACGGCGTTCCGTCTGACTCGAGGGCCACGACGCCGCGCGCGAGAGCGCTGCCTACGAGATTGTTGACGACGAGATCCAGGCGCAGGCGCGGTGAATAGCCGTACGCGGTCGAGAACCGTAAGAAGATGGGACGAAACGTTTCGTCGGCGAGCTGCGACAACAGTGCTTCCCCGTCGACTTTGGAACGCGCATACGCAGTCAGCGCGTTTTGCGGACAGTTTTCGTCGAGCGCAACTGCGCCGTCGGCCAGGCCGTAGAGGCTGCATGACGACGCGAAGACGAAGCGGCGGATTCCGGCAGCTTTGGCCGCGCGAGCAATGCGGTTCGTGCCGCCGACGTTGATGTCGTGCGTGAGACCGGAATCCAGCTCGCCCAGCGGATCGTTCGAGAGTCCGGCAAGATGCACGACTGCGTCGATTCCGCCGAGCGCCGAGGCATCGAAGCTCCGAACGTCACCGGCGAGCTGCTCGTCGGGCGGCCTGACCGGCTCGAGAGCGCACTCCGCAAAATACCCGGCGTCGAACCCGCGGACGAAGTGCCCGCCACGCTGCAGATACTCGCTCATCACGGTGCCGACGTAACCGAGATTTCCGGTTATGAGAATGCGCATTCTTACGATATCGGCAGATCGACGCGGAAAAATTCTTCGGTCAGATTCCGCTTGCGAGGCTTGATGATCAGGTTCGGCGACTCGCCCGCGACGACGCTATCTGCAGGGACCTCGGCATTGACGACGCGAGCGTGCGCCGCGACCGAAACGCCGTCTCCGATGCGAGATCCGCCGGCGATCAACGCGCCGCCATACACGATCACGCCTTCTCCGATCGTCGGCGCTAGATCGCGGTCCTTGCCGAACGTGACGTTTTGCGTGACGAGCAAATAGTTGCCGTACGTTCCGCGCCCGATCACCGTTCCAAGAGCGTGATTGAGAAACATCACGGGCGGCAGCTCCGTGTCGTACATGCAGAAGAAGCCGTTAAGCGCCTTGTTCAAGAGAAAGAGTTTCTTTGCGAGCATCTCGTCGCCGCCGCGCCATGCGCTATTGGACGCGTAATAGAGGAACATCGTGTACTGGTCGCCGTGCAGATGGTCGAAGACGACGGTCCGCTCGTCGCCGAACGACGGATGCCGGATACGCTCGAAGCATCGTCGCGAGCGCTCCACTGCCTCACTCACGACGCCGTCAAACTCGTGCGTGACTCCGTCGGGGAAGTGCGCGTCGAGCTGGCGGCTGACGTATGCGACCAGTGCGTCGTGCTCGAGCGAGCGGACGAAACGGCTTTCGGCGATCATACGAGAAGCGGAGACGGCCGCAAGCGCAGGCCGGATGCGGCACGATAGAAATCTGCGAGCCCCGTCTCCCCTGGTACGAGCAGCTCGAGATCGCCGAGGAATTTTCGCCGGAGCGATGTCTCCTCTTCGTCGCGGTCGGGATACGCGGCGTGGATCGCTCGCGCGACGTTTGCGAACTCACCGAAGGGAAGATCGCGGCTCGGATAGCGCAGTATCGCGCGGATCTCGACTTCGGAATCGATCGGCACGAACGAGCCGCAGGTTGTCAGTCTGAGCGCGTATTCCCAGTCCTCGAACACCGGAAGGCCCTCGTGAAAACCTGTCTCGAGAAAATCGTACGCCGCCATACGGAACGCCATGGCGTCGAGCGTGACGTCGGCGGCAACGCGCAGCATGTTCAGCTCCGGCCACGAACCCAGGCCGTGGCACATTTCAATGCGGCGGCGCATGGTAAGGCCTTGCATGGGCTGGTCGATTGCGAGCACCGTCCTCGAGAACGCGACCTCGACATCGTCGCGATCGAACGCGGTGACGAGCTTCGCCAAATGATCGTGCGGCCACACGGTTCCTGCGCGCATGAACGTCAAAACGTCGCCGCCGGCTACGCGAATAGCCTGGTTCAGCATCACGGAATCGCGCATCGAGACGAGCGTGGTGATGCTTTTGATTCTGCCTTGCGGATCGCTATAGCGGCACAGCGGCGCCCACGCCGTTCCGGGCGACTGCATGACGATTGCTTCCCAGTCAGCATGCGTTTGCGCCGCGAGCGACTCGAGCGTCTCGGCAAGCGGTGTAAGATGTGGTCCGGCGAGCACGATTACCGTAGGACGGCTTTTTCGCGGCCGGCTCGCGTTCCGTATGCGGGCCGCTTCGATCAGGTCAACGCCGTCTTGCAGCTCTCTTTGGAGCTCCTGATCGTCTTTCAATTCCGGTCGAAAGGCCGAACCGTACGCGAGCTTGCCCCGCATGTGCCGGATGATACGCTTTTCGTAACCGGCGATGCGTGCCTCGGTGTCGGGTCGCACGAAACGCCGAGCGAGTGCCAGGACTTCGCGGACGTCACCACCGTCGACGACGTAGTTCGAGATGCTGCTTTGCTGATTCGGATGAATTCGTACGGCCGCGACCGGTTCGGGGTCATACGCAAAGCGAATCCCGGCTTCGGCCCAGCGCAGGACGATCTCGTAATCCGCCGCCTTGAGAATCTCTTCCAAGGGCCCGAAGCGTTCGTACAAGTCCCGGCGCATCAGCATCGTCGGGAAACACATGTAACAGCCTTCGGACAGGAGCGCGGCGAATTCGTTGCGTCCGCCCTCGTACGCGAAGAGCGGCTGGCCGGCCATTTGCCGTACGTTGGTGAAGCGCTCTTGTGCATCGACGAAGTACGTCGCGCCGTATCGCACGTCGATCTCGGGATGATCGCGTAAGTATGCGTACGACCGCGAGACGAATCCCGGCATCAGAAAGTCGTCCGCCGAGAGGAAGCAGACGTATTCGCCCTTCGCCATCCGCAAACCGGAATTGTGGTTCGGATTCATCCCGATGTTCTCGGAATGGCGATGATATTTCAGTCGCGGGTCGCGCGCGAACGTTGCAACGAGTGGCTCCGTCGCGTCCGTGGAGGCATTGTCCATGACCAACACCTCCAGGTTGGGGTAGTCCTGCGCCAGCGCGCTACGGATCGCCGTACCGACGGTATGGGCGTAGTTATAGGTCGTGATGATAATGCTGATCAGCGGAGGACGCATCCCATCTGTAGTATCGGCACGCGGTCGGCGCTCGTGCAATAAAAAAGGGGTGTCCTTGCACACGTCCCTGCGTCCTACGGACCTAACTCGCTATTTGGAGGCTCAGCTCGGGGCGCTGTTCCCGGACGGCCGCCGCCTGCGCCTGGGAAAAGTCGTCCGGCGGGCCTTGGACCGCGTGGAGCATTCGTTCTCGCAGATCGTGCTGCCGGGGTATTCGCGAGAGGGAATCGCCACGTTCCGCCACCTCCAAGGCGACCAATACGCTGCGTTCTTATACTTCGCGTCGCACGCTGCGTGGAAAGAGCGCGAGGACCCCGACTTGGCGAGCAAACTCTTCTTGCTGAACAAGGCGCTGAGCGGAATCGTGGTCATGTACGACACCGTCCTGCCCGACGTTTTCGTCCTCATGCACACCGTCGGAACCGTCCTCGGGAAGGCGAGCTACGGCAACTATTTCGTCGCCGCGCAGAACGTCACGGTCGGAATGGACCGGGGCGACGTGCCGGCTTTCGGCGAGCGTGTCGTTTTGTATGGCGGATCGGTCGTGATCGGCAAGGCCCGAATCGGCGATCGCGTCACCGTTGCCGCGAACACCACGATACGCGGCGAGGACGTTCCGGCGGAACACGTCGTTGCCGGCGCCTCACCTGAGCTGACCGTGAAGCCCGCGACCCGCGCCGTCGCCGCGTTGTACTTCCGCGAATGACTGCCGCCGCGAAACCGCTCGTTTTATGGGGCGCCACGGGACAGGCCATCGTGCTGGCGGAGTTTGTAGGCGAACTGGGTTTTCGGGTCGTCGCGCTCTTCGATAACGACCCGAGGGTGCCGTCGCCGCTGTCCGGCGTCGCCATTCATCCTGGCGAGACATTCGAAGCGTGGCGAGGCGAACATCGCGGAGAGGTTTTCGGCCTCGTCGCGATCGGCGGCGAACGTGGCGCCGCGCGTCTCGAGGTCGCCGCACGGCTCGAAGCCGCCGGCGTCGTGCTCGCGACGGTGGTTCACCCCGCAGCGTACGTCGCACGCGACGCGGAAGTCGCGACGGGTGCGCAAATTCTGGCCGGCGCAGTCGTCGGAGCGCGCGTGCGCATCGGACGCTGCGCGATCCTCAATACGCGGTCGAGCATCGATCATGAATGCGAGATCGGCGCCGGCGCGCATATCGGTCCGGGCGCGACGCTGGCGGGTTGCGTGCGCGTCGGCGACCGCGCGTTCGTGGGAACCGGTGCCGTCGTTCTGCCGCGCATCGCCGTCGCGGAGGACGCTATCGTGGGGGCAGGAGCGGTCGTCACGGAGGACGTCGCGCGCGGGGCCGTCGTCGCCGGTAATCCCGCGCGAATTTTGAGAAAACATTAATGCAAGCGAGCTCTCGCCCGAGGTAGAGTCAATCTACGGAGCGCCAGCTCTGCGAAAGGAATCGCTTGGCCATGAGACCGGCTGTATTGACGGTTGTAATCGCGCTTTTGCTGCCGGTTGCTGCAATGGCGCAGCCGCCGTTCGGGCGGCAACTGCACTACGAGGGAACGAAGGTCGAGTCCGGAGGCGACGTGCCCGTCGCGATCGACGTCGACATCGGCCGGCTCGACAGCGACAAGGTGACCTGGATCGTCATCGACGAGCGTGAAGGCGCCCGCGATTTGGGGCCGGTGCACGTTTCGCTCGATTCCTCCGGGGTGATTGAGGAAAGCGCTCGTCTCACGTTCGAAGAAGAGACGATCCTTGACATGGTCGCACTGCAGTTCGAGGACATGGACGGTGTCGCGGCCGGCGATCATTGGAACCGCCAAGGCGCGCGCGGGCACCAGACGCAGTATCGCGTCCGGGATAACACGGGCACCATGGTCGACATCGAGATTTCCCGCAACGTGGCCCTGCGAGAGGGCGGATACGGATCTTGGCAGGGCCTGCTACGTTACAACTCGACAATCGTCGCGCCGGTATCAATCCAGCTCAGCGGCGACGTGAGCGGCACGGTGCAGTTCTCCGCGAAGCTCGTCGGAGATTCGTTCCAGCCGAACCGAAACTAAGAACGCATCGTCGCCGGCGTCGGGGTGAAGCCGGCGCGGTCCGCCAAATCTTCTCGAACGAGCAGCGTTTCGCCGCGCTCGCTTTCGCATGCCGCACGCGCGTAGGCGGAGCCGGCGCGGCGTTCGACGTCGCGGATGACTGATGCCGCGCATGCGATGACGCGCGGACGAAACCCGGTCAGTACGTCGTACGCATCGGCGGCATCCGGACATCCGAGCGAGAGCAGGTCAAGCTCGGGCTCGACGCCGCGAGCGCGCAACGTGGCGGGAAGCGTCGCCGCGGTGAAGTCTTCGAACAGAAGCTGCGTCTGCGGACTATTTTCGTAGAAACGATGCCGCTCGGGCGCGGCCCCGGCACGCCGCTCGATGGCGATGCCGGTCCAGCGCATTCCTCGTGCGAGCACGGGCGCTGCCGCGATCGCGTTGTCTTCCGTGAGCTCGACGAAGCACGCACGACCGACGCCGAGACGGCGAAACACCTGGAGCACGATCCCGTCCAGCCGGCTGTCGCCGAAGATTTGCTCCGCGCAAAAGCTTGGATCGCGATAGCGCTCCGCGCGCCGTACGGCCGGCATCGGCGCGCGCGACATGATGTGCGCCAAGCGCTCCTCGACGATGGCGGCGGTGCGGTCCCACGTCCATGTCCGCGCGCGCGCGGCGGCGACTTCGCCCCGGCGACGCGCTTCGTCACGGTGCTCGAACGCAAATCGCATCGACGCCGCCAAAGCGTCGACGTCCGGATTCAACAGCCATGCCTGTCTCACGGTCTCGACGACGTTCACGTTTTGCCGCGTGCTCGGGATGCGCCAGCCGACGGTTTCATCGACGAAATCGTCCGTCGCGCCTCCGGCCGTCACGATAACGGGGCGGCCGCAAGCCATGGCCTCCAGCACGGGCATTCCGAAGCCCTCGCCGCGATACGGCAGCACGAAGCAATCTGCTGCGCGGTACAGCTGCGCCATCGCGACGTCGGGAAAGGTTCCATCGGTGTATTCGATGCGCGGCATGTCGACGCGCTGCGTGAGACGCAAAATTTCGTCACGACGATTCGAATCGCGATAGAGCGTCTGCGGATTAACGTCCTTGATCATCAAGACGACGTCGTCGCTGCGGCGAAACGCGCGATGATACGCGTTAAGGAGCGCGTCGATGCCCTTCCGGTCGAGCGTGCCGCCGAAGAAGAGAAAGCGAAACCCGGCCGGAGTGGTGGCCATTTTCGGGCCGTCGGGCGAGAAGGTCGCGAGATCGACGCCGTGCGGGATGACAGCGACGCGAGCCGGATCGATGCCGTCCTCGATGTACGCGTCGCGGTTGAGGTTGGCGTGCGCCCAAATATCGTCGCACTCGTCGTGCAGGGCGTCGTACCATTCCCTCGGCATCGAGCCGTACTCCCACGGCTGAATGTGCACGTAACGCGACCGAGACGGAACGGCGAATTGTGGCGGAAAGTTGTGCAGGACTGTGATGTCGGCTTCATCCGGGCCGAACGACGCATGCTCGGCGAGCGAGCGGAACTCCGGCATCAAAACATCGGGATGCACCGGCTCCCCGCTCACCGCGACTTCGACCTTCCCTCGATCCAGCAACGCGCGCACCAATCGCCGGTTCACGATCGCAAGCGACGCGTTGGAGAAGAACGAGCCGGACCAGCAGACGCGCAAGTATCAGCGCGCCGCAGCCAGCGGTTGGCCTAGGTACGCTCCGTAGTAGCGCTTCCACGCTTCGGGTGGTGTCGTCGCGAGCTTCTCGTACACCAACATCGCGGGTGCGTGAATTTCTGCCCCGCGAACGCGGATTGCCGCCGGCAAGTCGTCGGCCACATCGAACGCGGCGGTGTCGAGCGTTCGCGCGCTCAACCCCAAGTCCAGTGGGCCCGCAAGCCGCCAATTGACGTCGTTCTCGAGAAGTGTCGTGAGTCGCCCGCTGTGGAGGGACAATAGGTCTATCGCGTCATCGCGCGGCGGGCCGGCGATAACGTCCATTAGGAGTATACAAACGCCGCCGGGCTTGAGTGCCTGATCTGCCGCGGTGAGGAC
>JBOHTT010000354.1:0-4432 GCA_050733775.1 Vulcanimicrobiaceae bacterium | reverse complement strand
CGGATACGGTGGATCGTCACCGCGCAGATAGGCGTCGTACAGCCGCAGACTGCCCAGCTTGACGCTTTCGAGGACGTACGGACGTCGATCGTCGGCGACGATGAACTCCGTCGAGCCGCCTCCGATATCGATGATGCACGCAAGGCGATCTTGTAACGGGAAATTTCGCGTAACGCCCAGATAGATGAGGCGCGCCTCTTCGCGATCGTCCAAGACTTCGAGCGGGATACCGCACAACCGCTCGACGTCGGCGGCGAAATCGGCGCCGTTGCGCGCTTCGCGCACGGCCGACGTCGCGACGGCTCGAATGCGCTCCGCTTCGCGCTCGCGAGCGAGGCGGACGAAACGGGCGATCGCCTCGACACCGCGGGCGGCTGCCCGCTTGCCGATCGTACCGCCGTCGAGCGCGTCGTCTGCGCCCAGCCGCACCATCTCTCGTGCCTTGAAAATGGTTCGGGTGGACATCGAGTCCGCATCGACTTCGACGACGATCAAATGGATGGAGTTCGTCCCCACGTCGATGGCGCCGATCCGCATCGGCATGGTGCTTCTCACGAATGATGAAGAATCATCCCGTGAGCAGCGCCCACGTGCGTGCCTTCATCCAGTTATCGCGCCTGAAGTTCCTCACAGGCGGGATCTTCGGCTTTGCCCTCGGCGCCGTCGTGGCGCGCGCCGACGGTTTTCGCATCACCCTCGGCGACTACGTGCTCGGCCAAATCATGGTGAGCGCGTTCCATCTCATGGTGCACTACGCCAACGACTACTTCGATCGCTTTTGCGACGAAGAGGCGCAGCGCACGGCGTGGTCGGGCGGCAGCGGCGTCTTGCAAACCGGCCTCATCACCGCGCAGATCGCGCTGAGGTCTGCGCTCGCGTGCGCCGGCGTCGGCGTGGTCGCAGCAGCAGCGTTCGTGCTTCGCGGAGACGCCGTCGCCGCAACAGCCGGCATTGCGGCCGGAATCCTCGGCTGGATTTACAGCGCACCGCCTGCGCGGCTGCTCGCGCGCGGTTGGGGCGAGCTCGACATCGCACTGCTGGTCGCGATCGCATTTCCGCTCGTTGGCTATTTGACGTTCGCGCCCGCGCCGTCGCTGCGGCTTTTTGCGACGGCGCTCCCATCGTTCGCGGCGATGCTCGTCTTGATGTGGGGTGTGGAGTACCCGGACGTCGAGGTCGACCGCGCGACCGGAAAGTTCAATCTCGTCGCGCGTCTCGGCCGCGAACGCGCTCGCGTCCTCGTCTACGGCTCGGTGGCCGCGATCTATTGCACCGGTGTGTTCGCGCTAGTCGTGGGTGCGGCGCCGGCGCTACCGTTATTTCTGCTGCTCACCGTACCACTCGCCTGGGCGCTGTGCGCGAGGCTCGCCGTCGCAACCGACGCAGAAATCGCGGGGCGCAGCGTCGCGCTCTTTGTGGTCACGATTATGGGCTCGGTCATCGCGTATCTGGCCTAGCGTCATCCCGAGCGTAGCGAACAAAGTGAGCGTAGTCGAGGGATCGCCGCTGTCTTGCCACCCCTTCTCTGTCCCTCGACTACGGCGCATTTCATGCGCCTACGCTCGGGATGACAACGCTAGGCCGTAAGTTTGAACGGGCCGGCGCGGTGCAATGCGCTCGGCACCGTATGCCCGAGCTCGCGCTCGAGCCACTTTGCGACAGAGATCAAGCGGTCGAGATCGATGCCGGTGGCGTAACCCATGCCGTGCAGCATGTACACGAGATCTTCCGTTGCCACATTGCCGGTCGCAGCGGGTGCGAACGGACAGCCGCCGACTCCGCCGACCGACGCATCGAGCATCGTCGCGCCGGCCTCAACTGCGGCGAGCGCGTTCGCGACGCCGGTGTTGCGCGTGTCGTGGAAGTGGCAGCCGACGGGGATCTTCGTGTCGCGCATCCCTTCGACCAGCGCGCGCACTTGTCGCGGCACGCCGACGCCGATCGTGTCGGCAAAGGAGATAGCGTCGGGGCGAGATTCGGCCACGCGATGCGCGATCTCCAGCACGCCCTTTGGATCGACCGCTCCTTCGAACGGGCAGCCGAAGGCCACGGCGAGTCCGATCGAAACGCTGCGGCCATCCTCGCGCGCGCGCTCGATGATCCGTTTTGCGAGCGCGAGCGAGTCGGCGACGCTCGCACCTTGATTGCGCTGTCCAAACGCATCCGTTACCGGAAAGGCGTAATGCACCGCCTCGATTCCCGCCGCGACGGCGCGCTCGTAGCCGCGCTCGTTGAGGACGAGCGCGTTGAACTCGGTCTTCGTCCCTTTGGGAAGCAGCTCGACGACGCGCTCTGCACCCGCCATGCGCGGAACGCGCTTCTCGTTGACGAAGCTCACTGCCTCGACATAGGGAACGTTTGCTTCCGCGAGCCGCCGGCACAAATCGGCACGCAGCTCCGGCGTAGTTTGCGTCGCGTCATTTTGAAGACCGTCGCGCGGCGCGACGTCGCAAATCTGAATGACACTCATCGGCGCGCTTTTCTTCTCCGGGGCGGATCCGGGCGGCGAGAACGATGCATTTCGTCGCAACGCACGCGCGCCTCCCGAAAGAGCGCGAGAGCCAATGTGAGGGCCGAGCGTGCCGCCGCCGCCGTCCGTGCATCCGCGGGATCGATCGCCTCAGCGCACAACCGTGCGGCTGTCGCCGTCCGGTCGCTCGATAGGCGCTGACCTTCGAGCTGATATTCGGCGAGCCGCGCACGCACCGGCCTCGAGCCGTCCAGCGAGAGCGCGATGCGGATGCGCGAAGCGCGACCGTCTTCCGCGATGCGAAACGACGCGCCGACGATGAGGTCGTGCGATGCGGTTCCGTCCCGAATCGTGCGCCGTCGCTGCACGTACAGATCTTCGGCGCGACGCTCGAACTCGACGGCCAGCGGAGCTTCATGCGGCGCCAGCACGAGCGTATCGATCGGCGTGCTGCGCGTGCGCCCGAGCGAGACCACGTCCACGCTGGCGTCCGCAACGGCTAAATAGATCGCCGGACTCGCCGCTGCGAAAAGGGTCTTGCCCAGCAGCGGGTGCCGACGAAGGCCGGCTTCTTCGGCAAAAGCACCGAACCGAATTTTTACATCGCCGAACGCGTGGGCGCGAAAGTCGTCGAGGCCGCGAGCGTCGACGATGCGAGCTTCCCGCGGCACGTGGGTGTATGAGATCGCCAAAAGCGAGCTCGTTCCGATGAGCCAGCGCACCTCTTCCCGGTAGGTGAACGAGAGTCCCAGAGCGTCACGCAATGTGCGTGGAGCAAAAATTGAAAGGTTCGGCTGACTGAGAGCCATTCAGAAAGAATCTTCGGTCGGCGGTGCGTTTTTCCTTATAGATGCAGCGTTCCGGCGTAACCGGTTAGCTCGACATATGCAGCACCGCGAACCGGACGACGATCGTCGAAACCGCGCACGTCGCAGTCGCCCTCCCAATACGCGACGCCAAGCTGACGATCTTCGAGCTCTTGGTCGCGCATGAGCGGCGTGACGACGACGTCGACGCCTTCCGAAGGAACGCGCACGCGCCACCCGCTCGGGTAGACGGCGCCGGTGTGCGGGCTCCTCCACGTGCCGAGCGCTTGCAATTGAAAGTCGCGCAGCAGCAAATGCCGCACCTTGCCGTTGCGCCCGATAACGCTCCCGCTGGATTGCGGCGTCGTGCTGCCGTTCTTCTCGCGCAAACGGTAGAGCATGAGCTCGCGGTCGTCGTCGAGCTGCAGGGCAAACCAGTCCCAACCGCTTTGGTTCGACTGAAGCTCGTCCGATCCGAACTCATGATCCATCCAGGAGATTCCATCGACGCGATATCTGGTGCCGCCGGACTCGACTGTTCCGCTGGTGTCGAGACGCGTCAGCGAGTAATAGTGCGACGCGCACGAGCCGCACGGGCCCTTTCGCGAGATGCCGCCTTCACCGTTAATTGCCGGGGGCTTCTCCGACTTCAAGACAAGCCGGAGGGCGCTACGGTCGTTCGCTGCGACGAGCCGAATCGGATTCGTGCCGGCGATCGACCAGTCGCCGGAACGAACGTCAAGCGTCCCTGCCTTCGACGACGCCATCCCGAGCACGCCGCGCTCGAAGCGCTCGTAGTTGACGAACGAACCGCGCCGCACGTCGGTGATTGCGAAATGCGCGGGGTAGATTTCCGATGCGTGCCAGCGCGATTCGCCGGCACCGCGCTGCAATGTTCCGGGCCGCAAGCCGAAGCGAAAGATCGTCAGCTCGTAGCCAAACCGCCGGCCATCGGCTGCACGCAGATGTCCGGTGAAATACCACCATTCGCTCTGATAGGCGAAATGGGCGCCGTGATCGCGCGGAAACTCAACACGGTACGGCGCTTTCGCAACGGCAAATGGCACGAGCGCAAGCACGAGCAGCGCAATGGTCTTCACTCCGCGCGCACCTCTTCTGCCGTGCGAATTCTCGCTGCAACGGCTGCGGGATACAA
>JBOHTT010000353.1:0-2085 GCA_050733775.1 Vulcanimicrobiaceae bacterium | reverse complement strand
GGTCTTCGCCGTAAAAGACGGCGAGCAGTAGATCGTCGTCGGAATCGAAAGGGCCGCGCTCGCGGCGCACGCGTTCGAGCGCCGGGGGAATGAGCGCTCCCGGTCGCACGTCGCTTACGCTTTCCTTGACGCCCACGCGCTCGAGGATGATGGGATCGATCGGTGCGGCAGGTTTGCCGTACTCGCCGCGCACGTAGCGCCGAACTTCGTCCGGAATGATCCGGTAGCGCTCGCCCTGCATGACGTTGAGGACCGATTGCGTCATCACGTACTGCGAGAATGGGCTCCACATGACGAGGTAGCCTAGCTCTTTTCGCACCCGCACGGTCTCTTCCAGGATTTCTTGTAAGCGGTTTTCCAGTTTTGTTTCGCGCAGTTGCGACATCATGTTGGAAATCATGCCCCCCGGAATTTGATGCTCGTAATAGAACGGATCGTATTCCGCGATTTCACCGAGCGGCTTGCCTTCCGTTTCGGCGACGCGCCGGAAATGATCGCCGACCTCTCCGAGCCGTTCGATATCGAGGTCGACCTTCACACCGAGCCGGCGCGCCGCGCGTACGAGCCACTCCGTCGACGGCTCGGACGCGCCGTTTGCGAGCGGCGCCGTTGCGGTGTAGACGGTATCGGCACCGGCACGAACGCCTTCCAGCAACGACATCGGACCGAGACCGGTCGTACAGTGCGTAATCAATTGCAGCGGCACGTCACCGCAAGCCGCTTTTAGTGCCGGAACGATCGTCTTGACGCGGTCGGGAGTCAGCAGTCCGCTCGCATCCTTGAGGACGATTGCATCCGCGCCCAAGCGTATCGCATCGCGAGCCTTCCCTGCATAGTACTCGTCCGTATGGATCGGGCTGAGCGAATAACCGAGCCACACCGGCACGTACATTCCCACGTTGTGCGCAGCTCGAACGGCGACTTCGATGTTGCGCATGTCGTTGATGGGGTCGTACGTTTTCAGCCACCGCATGCCGTTTGCCGCGAAGCGCTCGACCGTCAGCGCGAGGACGTCGTCCGCAAACAGCTCGAACGTGAAGATACTCTGACCGCGCTCGATCCCCATGAGCGGCGTCTTTGGCATGGCCTTGCTCAGAATACGCATCCGCTCCCATGGATTCTCGCGCAAGAAGCGGACGCAGACATCGAAGACGGCTCCGCCCACGAGTTCGATTGCTTCGAAGCCGGCATCGTCGAGGATCGGGGCGACCGGAAGCATCTGTGCCGTGGTCATTCGAGTCGCCCACAGACATTGATGCGCGTCCCGCAGCGTCGTATCGGCTATTTTTAGCGGCTTTCGATCCATCGGTCTCCCATTCGATCGTACAATCGGATCCCCTCACCGGGGCTAAGAGCCGTAAGCTCGTGCCGTCTTACGCGCATCGTCGCAGGCGTGCGTGGAAACTCGCGCCGGTATTCGAGATACCGTGGCACTTTAAATGCGGCCAAACGGCGCGAGCAATGTTCGATGATTGACTCAGGCGGCGCGTCCTCACCATCGCGCACGATGATACAAGCTTTGACTTCTTCTTCGCGCACAGGATCCGCAACGCCGACGACGATCGCTTCCTGTATGGCGGGATGCTCGCCGAGGACGCTCTCGATCTCACCCGGCGCAATGTTCTCACCGGCGCGGCGAATCATCTCTTTCTTGCGGCCGCTGAAGTAAAGGAACCCGTCTTCGTCGAGATAACCGAGGTCGCCGGTGTGCAGCCATCCGTCCCGCAACGTACGCGCAGTCGTTTCGGGATCTCGATAGTATCCGGCCATCATTGCGGGGCTTCGCAAGACGATTTCGCCGGTCTGCCGGGCCGGGAGCGACTCGTCGTTTTCGTTGACGATGCGAACTTGATGAACGTCGGGCAAGAGCGGTTTCCCAATCGCTTCCCGCCGGCGCCGGGAAGGATAGACGAAATTCATCACGTTCAGCATGCCCTCGGTGAGTCCGTACGTGTTGAGGACCGGAATCCCAAAGCGCTCCTCAAATGCGCCGAGCAACGGCAGGGTGATCGGCGTTACGCACAACCGCACGCGATGCTCGCGATCCGCACTCGACGGCGGTTGGCGCAAGAGAATCGATACGAT
>JBOHTT010000352.1:0-5857 GCA_050733775.1 Vulcanimicrobiaceae bacterium | reverse complement strand
TGGTGTCCGAGCCGCTTCTTTAGGTCTACGTCGTGCCACCAAAGCACTAAGGCAATCAGAAGCACGACCCAGGCATTGTCAATAAAGACGATCAGCCCGTGGCCGAGCACCGTGTCTCGATTAGCGATGAGCCATGCGTCGATCACGTTGCCGCGCTGGAACCAATCGAACACTTGAACAGCCCACTGCCCCAGGGCCACCAAAAGGATGAAGACCGTAGGCTTTGACGGCCTAAAATTTTTCGTTTCCATGAGGACGACCCTAACTGCTCAGGCTGCCACCTGCATGGCCGCCTGGTGCGCCAAGTATGTCGTCCTCACAAAAGTCAAGGCAACGAGCGACTACCCGCCATCTCGCTAGCTCGCGATCGTCACCGTCGAGTCAAGCCGGGCCGGCTCGCGCGATGCCGACCAGTTCCACAACTGCACCAAGCCTTCTTCGGAACCGGCCTCGCTGAGAATGACGCGGTCCTCTTCGCGGTGCGGGCAGTTTTTCACCGAGCTCATCCCGTCGCATCCGCGGCAAAAGAAAATCGTGTCAAACATGAGCGGCACGATGCCGAGGTCGCTCGGGGCAAAAGATTCGATCAACATATAGGGATCGTAACTACCGCCGTATCCTACGCTCGTGTGATCGCGGCCCACGATAACATGCGTGCACCCATAGTTCTTCCGTATGAGCGCCTGAAAGATGGCCTCGCGACCTCCAGCGTAGCGCAATGTCCCCGGCAAAGCAGCGAACATGAACCGTTCCAAGGGATAGCGGCTCTTCAACATTGCGTTGTAGGAGTCCAAGCGCGCTTCGAGTGGAACGTCACCGGCATCCACTGCTTGGATAAGAGGATGGACGAACAGCCCGTCGACGATTTCGAGCGCGCATCGCTGCACGTACTCCTGCGCGGGATGAATCGGGTTCGATGTTTGAAAACCAACGACGGTTTTCCAACCTCGGCGCAGGAACTCGGCCCGCGCCTGCGCCGGCGTCAATTCGTACGGTTCGCGATCGCGGGGAAGAACGGTGAGCACGCCGCCGAGCAGCACGTCCCCTTTCGCGTAAATTGCCGCGACGCCGGGGTGTGTTGCATCTTCCGTTCCGTAGATGTGGCGCGCTTCAGAAGACTTCGAATACTTGAAACGTTCTCGAACCTCGAGAATCGCCCGAACATTGCCGCTATCATCGCACAGCGCCACTCGCGCTCTCTCGTTCGGCGCCTCCTCGGAAGGAACGGCAAGGGTAATCGGTAGAGGCCAAACGAGCCCATTTGAGAGGCGCATCGATTCGAGGACGTTTTCATAGTCGGCGGGGCCCATGAAGCCGTCGAGGGGGCTGTATGCTCCGATGCCGATTAGATCGATGTCGTGAATCGAGCACCGATCGACGACGATACGCTGCATTCCGGAAGCCTGAGCCCGAAGCTCATGTTCTGTTTCGCGGTCCGCAAGCCGATTCGCCAGCGTGCCGCCGTGCGCGTCAATGGCGCAGCTCTCAAGGTAGGAAAGAATCTTTTCGACACTTTCCTCGACGGTTTCGCTCTCCGTATCGACGACGATCTCCGGTGCGCCGGGGGGTTCGTAGGGATCGGACACACCCGTGAAGTGTGCGATCTCTCCCCGCAACGCCTTCGCGTAAAGGCCCTTAACGTCGCGTCGAATGAGTTCATCAAGAGAGCAGCGGACGTAAATTTCGACAAACGAGCCGATGCTTCTACGCGCGGCCTCTCGAGCTTCGGCGTAAGGCGATATCGCTGACACGATCGCTATTCCGCCGTTTCGTACGGCGACCGATGCAACGAACGCTATCCGCGCGACATTCAAATCGCGATCTTCGCGGCTGAAGCCAAGGCCGTTTGAAAGATGCGTACGGATGACGTCGCCGTCCAGCACCTGAACCGCGCGCCCTCGCGAGCGTAACCTGCGAGTCAGCGCATCTGAAATCGTACTTTTCCCGGCGCCGGACAGGCCAGTCAGCCAAATTGCAAATCCGTTCACATTCATGCGGTCGAGCACTCCAAAACACAAGCAACACGTTTAAAGCAGCGGTGACAAAAAATCACAACTACCGGTAAATAGGAGTGACCCACTTTCGGAGCCTGCTAACTAATCCCTAGCGAGCGACCGTTGCTCCCGTTGTCTGACATGTTACTTCGCGAATTGCGCGTTGGCATTTGGCCCCTCGGCGGGTTGCGATGAAGCAATGTGAACCGTGCCGTCAACTGAGGTCACGAGCATTCGGGAAGTGTCCAACGTGGCATCCCCGCCTCTGACAGCATTCGAGCCGATTCCGAACGTGAAGAATCCAACCACGTTCGCGTCACCCCGCGTTTGGTCGCCTCTTGCAAGAAATGGGGTGCTTTTTAACTTTACCTTGAGGCCGTCCACCGCGTAGACGTAATCGATTACAACGACTATTGAACCCGCATGTCCATGTCCGCCTGCCCGAACTAATTTGATGACGTGCCCGCGTCCCTTCGCGTTGTTAGCGATGACCACGTAACCGCTTACGTTTACCGCGCCAACGACGTGCACGTTGACAACGTCGTCGAGGTTGCTTTCCGCCGACGTTAGGGGCGTATCTAGCTGCACCGCGACGTCGGTCGAGTCCGGGATGGTCACGCGTGTCGCCGTGCCGGCTGCGAAAGCCGGCGTGAGCGCAAGACCAGCAACAGCAAGCACGACCAATGCTAAACGAATCATTGCTATGAGCCTCCGCAGGCACCGGGAGAAAGTAATAGGAGGTGATTTGCTGCAAGGTACAGTTTCGCGCGCGCTGCGATGGTGTCGCGCGCACCCTGGAAGTATGCAATAGTAGCCGTCTGAACGTCATTAAAAGGCGACGCGCTCGGCGCATTGACGGTCTGGAATCGAACGCGTGCCGTGCGTAAGTCCTCCTGGCGTGCCTTCTCTTCTTGGACAGCTTGCGTCAAGACGAGATCGGCATTCGTAAAATCGTTCAGCGCGGATTCAACGGTGCCGGCGACGTCGAGCCGTGCTTGCTTTTCTTGCAACGTTATTTCCGCCAGTTGCGCTTCGAGCTGCCGCTGGTGCGCGTGTTCTTGCGATCGCATATGCGTCGGCACAGTTGCGTTGATTTCGAGACCGATATTGTAACCGATCCGTGGCGGGACATTGAAGACCGCTCCCGCGCTGGCCTGCGCATTGGCTTCGATGCTCGATCCCGATACTTTTCGTAGTAGTGTCTTCGTTTCGAGAATCTGTGCGTCCAGCTTCGCAATCGTGAGATCGACGCTCGTCGCCGAGCGAACGGCGACGTCCAGCGTCGGCGAGCAACCCGCGCTGAAAGCCGGATCGACCGGCTGGAACGGCTTAAACGGTTGATTGAGGATGGACCGCAGAGAGGCAAGCTGAGCCACGAGAGAGTTTCGATTGCTTTGCAGATCGGTTTGGGCCTCCGTAAGGGACGCTCGAAAATCGGCAAAGTTCGCAGTGGTCCAAAATCCCGTCGTCAATAGGGCGCGCGCACTGGGTAACTCTCGGACGAGCGTCCCAACGAAATTCTGATCGTTAGCGGCTTGGCCAAAAGACTGCCAGTATGTAACGTACGACTCACGCAGCTTCGAGAGGATTTGACGCCGCATATCGTCATAGGTGATTCGAGCTATTACGGCGTCAGTTTGCGTCGAGAGAATGGCTGCATTCTCGTCGAATTTCGTTCCGAGGAGCGGCCATTGCAAACCAATCCTTTGCCCGTAGCTCAGCGATGTATTGTTGAGTGAATTTGTAACGACATCGTTGTGAAAAGAGGTCGCGTCTTTTACAAAGTACTGCAAGCCGCTTTTGTAAATTTGCGCCGACACGGCCTGTGTTGCAAATTCAACGTGCTGCTGAGCGGCTTGCAATGAAAGCGAATTCGGCAAACGCTGCTCGAGAAGCGAAAGCGTAACGACCGGCTCAGCCGCATCGCTGGGCCGCAGCGGAACCAACGTCAGGGCGATTGCAAGTATCGCCTTTGCAGTACTCCATCGAACGGTCACGCTATGCCTAGCGTACCGACGTTCGAAGTCGTCGCAGGACGTCGATTGCGGTGTCGGGACGAAAATCGTTGCACCCGGGGCAATACTCGCTCGGGCTCGGCACGTTCAACCAATAACCGTCGACATAACGCCGCGTAGCAACGATGGCTCTCTGAAGCTCTTCGGCAGTGACATGCTGACCGTTTGGGTTGGTGCTGATGCCCGCCAGAACGACTACGTTCGGGTTTGCGGCTCGCGCTTGTTCCGAGGCTCGCTGCACGAAATTCGAAAAGAGACGAACGTTCTTTTCGGATCCTTGGGCTTGAATGTCGATGACATCTGCGTATCTCGCAGCATCAGCAGCAATGCCGAGCCTAAGGTATGCATCGTAACGCTTTTCAGAGGGGCGCGCTAAACGCCGTACGAGCGTCACAGCCGGCGTCGCGATGAACATCAAGCCTTTGCGATGCACGAGTTCCGCAGCCATCTTCATGTACTGGGCCGGATTACGCTGCTCTTCCTCGGGTGTGAATTTCCAGCCCTCATTGTCGTAAAGTATGGCGCGAGCATTCGAGTCGACCGATCCGTTCTCGAGGGCCCGCTCGATCGCGCGATAACTCGGAAACGCGCGCACGGAAACGGCCCGCCAGCTTTGCGGAAGCTGCCGCGCGTCGCCTTTGCGTTCGATCACGAATGGCTCAGCGTTTTCGAAGAACCGGCGCGATTCCGGATCTTTCGCAAACTCCGCGACCGCGGGACCGTTGAGCAGCCATTTCATCGCGCGTGGATTCAACGTGTCGGATTTGACGGCCGTGTGAGGCGATGCGAGCACAATGCTGAGAAAGAAGAACGTCGCACCGATTGCGGCGGAAACATCGTGCAGCTTCAAATAGGAAATACTCTCTTCGGTTACGCGCGCATCCATGCGGCAGCTAGCGCTACGCCGGGAGCAGTTCGACTCGACGCAAGGATTTCTTGCGGACGTGGCGGGAACGCCGTGAGCTAGCCCACTCCCGCTTCGATAGGACTGCCTGGTAGGACGTCCAATGTAGGCGGGCGAGCGGATCCCCCCACCCCGACTACTTCCATTATGGTGGGCCGTCATTGCTATTAGTCAGGAGGGCGCGGTATGGCAGGTTCCTATGGTGGTCGTGTTTTTCGCGTTTTGGCGGTCCTCGGCTCCGTAACGGCTCTGACGGCCTGCGGCGGAGGCGGTAGCTCGGTATCCGGCGCTTCCGGTGCTCAGAGCGGCGCCTTCACGTCGCAGCAGATGAACGACATCTCCTATTCGGCCCTCCATGAGTTCGTCAGCGGGATGGAGACCGGAGTGTCGTCGCTGTCGGTCGACCAGCGGTCGGCCCAGAGCGATCCGTGCACGGCGGTGTCTCCGTCGCCGCCGGTCATCAATGCCGACGGCATCCCGGCGAACGAAACGTACGTGCACTCCGACTGCAAAGACCTCCCCTGGGCGGTCGGCGAGAGCGTGAGCGGCCAAGTCAACATCAAAGACACGTCGCGGAACGCGCAGAATCTGTCCTACACGCAAACCGACACGAACCTCAGCGTTTCCGGAAACGACAACGGAACGCCGTTCACGGTGGTTCGCAACGGAAATCGGTTCGTTGGATCTACGGGCAACGGCCAGACGTTCTCGGTGACGCGCCTCATCGTTGCAGTGAGGACCACGCCGAACAGCACTCTCAACATTGCCGACAATTGGGAGTCGCATTTCACGGCCGACCCGCAACAGAACGTCGTGCTTCTTGAAAAACTTCCGGCTGGAAAATTTGACGAAGCACACGGCTCGGCGACGTACGTGAACGCCAGCATTAGCGTGACGGTGAACTTCAGCATCACGCAACCGCTGCACTTCGATCCGACCTGCAC
>JBOHTT010000351.1:0-4384 GCA_050733775.1 Vulcanimicrobiaceae bacterium | reverse complement strand
TTCATGCGCGCCAGGGCGTTGCCCAGACGGTCACCCGGCGCATGCGGCTCGACGCTTTGCGCCAGGTCCCCGGCCGCGATCGCTTCGGCGGTTCCGGCCATCTCGCGCTGGTACGCGATCATCTCCTCGAAGGCGCCGGCGATCTCGGCAAGCTCGTTGCGGGAGCGAACCTCGGCGGTATCGTCGAGGATGCCGTTTGCCAGCGCGCGGGCAACCGTCGCGACGGAGAACGCATCGCGTCGTATATTGCGCAGGACCGCGAGAACCAGAATGATGATCACGACGAACGCCACCAGCGAGATGCCGGCGACCCGTAAGACCGTGAGCGTTGCGGCTTCCGCGAGTGCAGTCGCAGGTTTCGCCGTGAAGAGTGTGCCGATCAGCTGACCCGAATCGTCGATAATGGGCTCGTAGACGGCAACGTACTGCAGCCCGTTAAACGGAACGCTGCCGCGATACGGTTCCTTGTGCATGATTGCGGCGAGCGGTGCACCGGTCAGCGTCGAGCCGATGATGCGGTTGCCGCCGGATTGCAGCGTCGTCGAGATTGCGGTAGGCGTGCCGTTCACAATCTGGTAGATCGTCGCATCACAACCGGTAATTGCTTTGACTTGATCGACGAGCACGATGTCGCTGTTTGCAATCCATCCGCCGAAGTGCAGCGTACGATCGATTACCACCGGCGTTCCGCCGTGCATTTCAAGCAAATTTGAAAGCGAGCGCTGGGCTACTTCAACCTGGCTGAGAATTTCGGTTTGCACCGAACGCGTTACCGTACTGCTCACAACAAGGAGCAGAACGACAGTGAATGCAAGCAAGGACGCTGCCGCCACCACTAGCACTTGGGTAGCGAGGGAGTTCAGACGTAGAAGCTCCCGCAACTTCACTCGCTCACCTTCCCAAGCAACTCGTTCCACGCCTGCTTTTCATAGCGATTTAACGCATGGCGTGTCGGCGAACGATTGAAGCGCGTCTTTCGCGGCAATGGCAATGAGGTAATTACCGGTTCGGAGGAGTTCTTTTCGATGAAGCCAGCGCTGCGCGTCTCGCTCGGAATTCTTGTTGCCGTCACGCTGAGCTTGCCGGCGTGCGGTGGGGGTCGTGGCGGAGGCGGTGGCAGTATCCCGGCGCCAGCCTCGCAAGGATCGACAGCGACACAGGGTGCGTACGCATGTCCCAGCAGCGACGGAACGAGCTCCGTAGCGACCGGTCGCGCCTCGAACGAGACGGCAACGCGCCGTGCGCCCGTACGAACTGCGCCAGCGACTGCGGGAACGGCTTCCGGGCGAATCGCCGTAACGTACGATCGTGCAGCGTACGGCCGTTCGGCTGCGGCGTTTGCCGCCCGCGAGCAGACTGCGGGCGCAACGTTGGTGCACAGCTTCGATTACGCCGCGCTCGGAAAGACGGTACGCGTGCTTTCCGTGCCGCCGTCGCAAACGGCTTCGGCGATTGCGGCGCTTCGTAACCAAAGCGGCGTCTTGAGCGTCGCCTCGACCGGCGAGCGCCGCTTCGCGCTGACGGCGTTCGCGAATCTCGTGAACAACCACTACTTCGACGGATTCGCGCCGGCAAATACGCCGCCGTACTACGAAGCAGCGGCCGTGCCCGGGCAGTGGGACATGCACGCAATTTTGCTGGAGCACGCTTTCGGATATCCGGGGGCGCTCGGATCGCATAACGTCAAGCTCGCCGTGATCGATACGGGCGAAGACACGTTGCATCCGGCCCTCGGTGCGAACGTCGTGTATCAGAAATGCTTCATCACGAATACCAGCGGGGTACAATCGGTCGGTTCGTTCTCAACGGATCAGGATGGACACGGCACCGACGTTGCGGGCATCGCCGCAGCCGTTACCAATCCATCGAGCGGCCTCGGTTTTGCAGGTGCGGGCGGCAACACTGCGATCATGGCGTATCGCGTGTTTCCGGTACCGGATGACAATTGCACGAGCCCGTCATCCAATGACTCGCAATGCGCCGCGGACACGAACGATATCGCGTCCGCGATCGACGACGCCGTGCAAAACGGCGCAAGCATTATCTCGCTCAGTCTCGGTGCCGGATCGTGCGTCACGCCCGGCCCGAGTAATCCGGGCGGAGATTCGGATCTGGTGGAAGGCACCGCAATCGAAAACGCGATTGCGCACAACGTCATCGTCGTCGCGGCTTCCGGTAACTCGAACTCTTCAAACCTCGATGCTCCGGGTTGCGACACGGGCGTAATTGCGGTCGGCGCGACCTCGCTCGACGACGGTTCGGCAAACGGCACGGGTCACTCCGGCGGCACTCCCGCCGCACCCGTGGAATACGTCGCCGGCTACAGCAACTACGGTTCGCCCGCGTCCTCCGCCGGCTGCAGTGGTGCCGGATGCTCGAGCGCGTGGGGAATCGTCGCACCGGGCGGCGATCCCGCAAATAGCTCGGATAGCGACGACCTTCACTGGATCGAAAATATCTGGACGTCGACGCCGTTTGACAGCAATTTTGCCGGGACGTGCACGCCGGATTTCGGAACCACGTCCGTGGCGGATTGCCGTATCCTGATCGCTGGAACGTCGCAAGCAACGCCGCACGTGGCGGGCGTCGCGGCTCTCGTATGCGCGCTCAACGCAGCCGACTGTACACCTACGGCGATGAAGCGGCTGCTTTGCGGAACCGCGCACGACATCGGCGATCCGCACGAGGGCTGCGGAAGGCTAGACGCGTATCTCGCGGTTGCAACTGCAGTGAACGATCCCAGCCCGCCGGCGCGGTGATCGAAACCGTCGTCGTTGATGCGGTCCGCACGCCGATAGGAAGATACGGTGGCGCGCTGGCATTGGTGCGACCCGACGACCTCTCGGCCATCGCGATACGCGGTCTCCTCGCACGCAATCCGGTCGATCCCTCGCTGATCGAAGACGTCTATTGGGGCGCTGCCAATCAAGCGGGCGAAGATTGCCGCAACGTCGGCCGCATGGCGTTGCTGCTTGCGGGATTGCCGACGACCGTTGCGGGTACGACGATCAATCGCTTGTGCGGCAGCAGCCTGCAGGCACTCAACTCTGCGGCGCATGCGATCATGGTCGGCGCCGAAGAGATCGTCATCGCAGGCGGCGCGGAATCGATGTCGCGCGCGCCCTTCGTGATGCTGAAAGCGGAGCGCGCGTTCGATCGCGCGCCCGAAATCGCGGATACGACGCTTGGGAACCGCCTCACGAATCCGCGCCTCGCGGAAGCCTATCCCCCGATCTCGCTTGGAGTGACCGCCGAAAACGTCGCGGAACGATTCGGCGTTACACGCGAAGCGCAAGACGAGTTCGCGCTCGGTTCGCAGCAGCGTTGCGCGGCTGCGATGCAATCCGGGCGTTTCAACGACGAGCTCGTTCCGGTCACGGTGCAGAACGGCAAAGCGGATACCGTCGTAAGCGTGGACGAGCATCCGCGCCCGAAAACCACAATCGAAGATTTGCGCAAGCTGAAGCCGGCGTTCAAGCCCGGCGGAACGGTGACCGCGGGAAACTCCTCAGGTCTCAACGACGGCGCTGCGGCGATTCTGCTGATGAGCGCGGCGGCGGCCAAGAAGCACGGGCTGAAGCCGATGGCACGCGTCGTCAGCACTGCCGTCTACGGCGTCGACCCCAGCATCATGGGGATCGGACCGATTGGCGCGACGCAAAAGGTGCTCTCGAACGCAGACCTGATAATCGACGACATCGACCTGGTTGAGTTGAACGAGGCGTTCGCCGCGCAAGCCGTCGCGTGCATTGGCGATCTGCGCATGGATCCCGAGCGCGTCAACGTCAACGGTGGCGCCATCGCGCTGGGCCATCCGCTGGGGTGCAGCGGCGCCCGCATCGCGACCACGCTCTTGCACGAGCTTCGCAAGCGGGGCGGCCGCTACGGGATTGCCACCATGTGCATCGGGATGGGCCAGGGGATCGCGACCCTTTTCGAGGCCGCTCCCTAAGACCGAACCCCCTATGGGCCGAAGAGAAAGTATGATGCGGTCTGCCCGACTGCTGCTGGTTGCTGTCTTCTGCGCGATGCTCTTTGCGCCGTCGCCGTTCGTGCGTGCCCACGAGAGCGTCATCGAGCCGCTCGAAACGGCTCCGCCGGTCATCGCGCGCACGACCGTCTACACGTTCCGCGGCGAGTTTCTCGATTCGCGAAACTGGCGCGTCGTCTCGCATGGCGGCGCCGGAAAAGGCACCGCGCACCCCGAGCTTCAGTATTATGACGGCGATGCCGTGACGGTCAGCCGCGGCGTTCTGCATTTGTCGGCGCTGCAGCTCAAGCAGCTGGATCCGGCCGACGGCATGGATTATCCGTATGTCTCCGGGCGCGTCGAAAGCACGAACGCGTACCTTTACGGACGCTTCGACATTCGCGTGAAGGTACC
>JBOHTT010000350.1:0-8702 GCA_050733775.1 Vulcanimicrobiaceae bacterium | reverse complement strand
GCACAGCTCTCTCCGATCGCGTTGACGCAAAAGCTTTCCGACGAGCAGTGGGCGCGTCTGTTCGACGCGACGCGGACGACGTTGCAGCTCTGGATCGATCGGCTTGGCGCCGAAGCCCAGCGCGGCTTTCCGGAGCACGTCACCGCGTTTCGGTCCGACATGGAGGTACACGGCAAATACCGCGAACCGTGTCCCCGGTGCGGCGCGCCGCTGCAGCGCATTCGCTATGCCGACAACGAGACCAATTATTGCGCGCAGTGCCAGACCGGGGGTACGCTCTTGGCGGACCGCGGCCTTTCGCGTCTGCTCAAGTCCGACTGGCCGAAGACCCTCGCCGACCTCGAGGAGGTACGACGAAAATGATGCGCCGCTTCTTGCTATCGCTCTTCGTGCTCGTAGGCGTCCTCGGTTTGCCCGCAGCTGCCGGCCAAGACGTCGTGACGCTTTCGAACGGAAAGCACCTCGTGATCGAGCGGCCGGACGCCGCAACGGTGAGCTGCGTGGTTCTCCTCATTCCCGGCGGCACGACGAAGTTGCGGCTGGGCCCGAACGGCGAGACGAGCTCGACGAACTTCGTCATCCGTACGCGGCAACAATTGCTCGATGCCGGTTACGCCGTGGCGTACATGGACGACCCGGCGGATTTGCGCGAACCTGTGCAACGTCTGCGCGCCATCGGTCATCCGGTCGCCTTTCTCGCGACGAGCCGCGGCACGATCGTTGCGACCGCGAACGCGCTTCGACTCGGTTCCGACGGCCCGGATCTCCTCATCTTGACCTCACCGGTAACGCAAGGCGGTGATTCCATCGAACAGTCGCGGCTCAAGCAGCTCAAGATTCCGACGCTTGTCGTCGCGAACGACAACGACCGTTGTCGCGTCTCGCCGCCCAGAGCTGCCGCACGTCTGGCCGACAGCATCGGTTCGAGCGCGACGTTCGCGCATTTCTCGAGCACAGCCGAATTGAGCGATGCCTGTGAACCGCTCGCGCCGCACGGTTATTACGGCATCGAACAGGCGGTCATCACGGCTATCCTCGACTGGATCAAGAAGTCGGGCTAGGCGTCACGGCAATTAAACGGTCGAAGGCTTCCTGAAAGCTTCGGCGTGCACGGCCGATTTCGGGCTCTTCCAGCATCGTGGTCTCGCCTTTGACCGTGACGCGATGACCGGCACGGTAGCTCTCGAGCACCTCGAGCTGTTCGGCGGTAACCTCGTCGCTGACGCGACCAAAATCGCCGGTCGGGTAGCCGCAGTCCCGCATCGCGTTCTGCAGCAGGCGGTCGGTCTCGCGCAGCGCAATCTCGGGGTCGTCCGGAAAGAGCGGCTGGATTTCGTCCCAGGCCTTCATATAGCGGTCGCGCACCCGGGCGTCCAGGGCCCGCGTTTCGAGCAACTGCTGCGTGGGCTCGGGGTCTACGACTTTCACCGGGTCAGGCATCTGGGCAGGGCGACGTACCAGGATCGTGATCACCAAGATCGCGACGACGGCGACGAACCAAAGGACAAGCCAAAGCCACATCACACTTTTTCTTGGCGGCAAAAAGTCCGCTACCTCCGGTACGCCTCCGACAACAGTCGAGGCCGTTTGGTGTCCTTGAGCACGGGCTTTACAAGCGGCAAACACATATAATGGGGGACAGTTACGAGGGTGTAACGATGTTCGCAGCACTAACAGGTTGGTACACGGGTTGCGAGCGAAATCGCCGCCGCTACCCGCGAGTAAAAAGAGAATTCGACGTCGAGTATACGCTCGACGGTAATCGCTGGGACTTCGCGCAGGGCGTCGATCTAAGCGGTGGCGGAATGTGTATGATCGGCTTCGCAAAGATCATGCCCGACGCGTTTGAAGCGCGCATCGATATCGACAACCACACGATAACGATGCGACTCCGTAAGGTCTGGAGCACGACGACGAACCATCGCGGAAAAGATTTGCCGTATTACGGCTTGCAGTTCGATCGCATCGATCCGAAGGATTGGGAAGCCGTCATGCGCTCGATCACCGGGCGCAACTCTCCGCCGGCGGAGCGTTTCGAGCCGATGCCGCTCGACGAGGCCGATGCAAACAAACTCTTGCCGCCCGACTTCCGCGACAGCCTGATTCAGGCGCTCAAGAGCCGCGCCCGCATCGACACGCAACGCCCGCAAGTGGCCTTCGAGTATGGCGGCATGGTCTACGAGAAAAACAAGCGGATGCACCAATTCACGATCCGCTCGAGCGTAAACAACTATGCAGGTTTGACGCGGTTCACGTCGCGGATTCTCGTCAACGACGAGGACGACACCGAAGTCATCTTCTTGACGTAGCAGGATGCCTGGCGGGTACGGCATACCCCAATGTTATGAGCAACGCACGGGAGAAGGTTCAGTACCAGCGCGTCGTCCTCGACGAAAAAGAATATAAAGACAAGCACTTCGAAGAGTGCGAGCTCGTCATCACGGGCAAAGGGCAGATTCGCCTGATCAATTGCACGTTCGGGCAGAACCATCTCGGCTTCGATGGACCTGCTGCGCGCGCGATCGACGCACTGACGGGAATGTATGCCGAACCGACGTTCAGGACGTTCGTCGAAGCCGTCATCGACCAGATCAAGAGCGGCTACAGCGGCGTCGACAAGTGGAAGCATTGATCCGCAGAATCGTTCAGAGCGCGGCCCTTGCGGCATTGCTCGTTGCCGGCATGTCGTTCGCGTACGGACAAGAGAGCCCCGTGCCGAGCCCGAGCGCTTCCCCGCTTGAGATCGCAAAAGAGAGAATCGATACGATGCTTCGCACGGGCCATTCTGACCCGGCGTGGTTTAGCGCGTCGTTCCTGTCCAAGGCTCCGGCGAGTAAGATTGACGAGATCGTCGCGAGCTTGAAACAAACCCTCGGAGAATACCGAAGCGTCGAATACACGCCGACGAGATTCCTCGCACACTTCGCCAAAGGAACCGACGACATTCTCATCCGCCTCGACGCGCAGAATAAAATTGACGGGTTGTTTTTCCGGCCGCCCGTAGTGAGCGCCGGCGACATCAATGAGGGGTTGAAGTCGCTCGCGCAAGAAGGCAGTACGCTCGCATACGCGATTGAGGAAGAGGGTCGCTCGGAAACAGCGGCCCTCAACGCGTCGATGCCGCTCGCCGTCGGTTCGACGTTCAAGCTGGCCGTGCTGAACGCGCTGAACGACCTGATCGCGAGCGGCAAAAAGCATTGGGCCGACGTCGTGCCGTTTCAAGCGCGCTGGAAGAGCCTGCCGTCCGGGGTGCTGCAAAACTGGCCGGACGCTACGCCGATCACGCTCGCGACCTACGCCGCAGAGATGATCTCGATCAGCGATAACACCGCGGCGGACGCGCTCGTTCACATTGTCGGGAGCGCGGCCCTCCGGCCGTACGCCGGTGCAAACCAACCCTTTCTGACGACGCGGCAAGCGTTTGTGCTGAAGTCGAAGCCGAAACTGCGGGACGCCTACCTTGCCGCAAAAACGCCGGCGGCTCGCCGCGCCGTGGTGAACGAAGCCGACGCCGCGCCGCTGCCGCAAGTTTTCGATATCGCGGCGACACCGAGCTTGGACATCGAGTGGCATTACAGCGTGCGCGACCTATGCCGATTGATGCGCAGGGTGGCTGACCTGCCCTCGACGTCGATCAATCCCGGCGTCGCACAACGCGAAATGTTCCGGCACGTGGCGTACAAGGGCGGCTCAGAGCCCGGCGCCATCAATATGACTACGGCAGTTACGACCAAGCGCGGAACGAAGATCTGTTTTTCGGCGACGCTCAATAATAAGGAAAAGAGCATCGACGAAACGGCCTTCGAAGGCGCGTACGGCGCCGTTCTGGGCAGCTTGGCAACGCGCTGATCAAACGACCGCGGTAACGAGCGCGGCTAAGAGATCGAGGAGCCGTTTGTCGGCGGCATCGTCGACGAACGCGTCACCGACGGCATCCATTTGCACGCGAAGCATGGCGTTGCGATTGCGCCATTCGCTGCGGGCGTCGGATTCGTCATCCATTCGGCTGACGTACTGATCGAGAGCGGAAAGGCGACGGCCGTCTTCAAGACGCGTGAACTTTACCTCGATCCGGTCGGCCATCACGTAGGTGTCGAACGCCCACTCGATGAGGCTTTCGAGACGGCGATCGTATGGCAAGACGAATTTCGTGCCGGCACCATCAACGAAAATCCAGCACGAGATGTCGCCGAACGTAACGATCGACTCCAAGACGACTTTTTCGGACGGCGCGCGGAGCGGCAGCAAACGGTTTTCGCCCATGAAACGCGCGCGCTGCTCTAACGGAGGTACTTCTCCGGCCGCCAAGCGCTGCTCGTAGGCCGCGCGCTCTTCTCGGATTGCCTGGACGCGCTTCCAGAGCGGCTCGACATCAGGCTGCGCGTGAAACTTATCGAGGAATTCCGATCCGTGCATTTTCTCGCGAACTTCGGCCGCAGCGCGTGTGAGAGAACGCGCGAGCCACTCTTCGAGATCTTGCTCCGCGCGCTGGTGACGCCGGTATGCGGCTTGCGCCTTTAACGTGTCATCGACGGTGCGCGCGGCAGCGTTATAGAGCCGCGACGCTCCCCCAAAGCTGAACAGCGCTTCAAAAAAACCCGGCCGCTGGAGCTGCGAGCCATGAACGTGATCGGGATATCGCTGTCCATACGCGTGGACCGCCGATTCGGATCGCTTGCGGCACTCCTCGAGCGCGACGGACGAAGCGGCCACCTCCGACAACAGTTGCGGACGTTTGCGGTGGTAGGTCGCGCGGACCTCACGCTCCGCCTCCGCGAGCGTGACTCGTTCCTCACGCCGCAGGGCTGATTCGTACTCCGCGATGGCGGCTGCGTCGGCTTCGAAATCTGGGACCAAGGCGGTGACTCGTTGCCGATTTTTGGAGGCTTTTCCTCGTCGCCTCGGCACCCAGCCATAAAGTCTTTGTCAGTTTCGACTCGACCGGAAATCGGGAACGAGGAGATACCGATGCGACGCCTTTCCGGGCTGGTCTTGAGCCTCATCGCCGTGGCCGCTGCTCCGGTCGCATCGGCGGAATCCTCGCTGACGACCCCCGCAGGGTTCACGATCGCGCGGATTGCCGCGGTGCCACGGGCGCGCGAGCTTGCCGTCGCGCCGAACGGGGACCTATTTGTCGGCACGGGCTCGAGAGACGTCTATATCGTCGCGCATCCCGACACGGAGCCGGCAGCGCCGCACGTTTTCGCGAGCCTACCGGACGGGCCGGCCCACGGCGTCGCGTTCGGGCCCGATGCGCTCTACGTTGGAACGCAATTCGCGGTTTGGCGCATCCCGTATAAATCCGGTGACCAGAAAGCGTCGGAAGCGCCGCGTAAGATCGCGTCGGTGCGAACCAGCGGGCAGTCGCGCGATCACGTCACGACGACAGTCGCATTTTGGAACAACGTTCTCTACGCAAGCGTCGGCTCGTCGTGCGATGCGTGCGAGCCGGAGCTGGACAAAACGCGCGCAACCGTTCAAGCGATGCAGCCGGACGGCCAAGGGATGCATCCCGTCGCCGTGCACGTGCGGAATGCGATCGCGCTCGCGCCGAATCCGAACACGGGCGCGGTCTGGCTCGGCGCGGCCGGGCAAGACTATCTTCCGCCCGACCATCCGTACGAGCCGATCGATCCGTTCACGCTGCACTCCGGTGTGCCGAATTATGGTTGGCCCGGCTGCTATGAAGATCGCCGAAGCGACGGAGGACATAATTGTCAATCGATGACCGTCGCGCGCATTGCCATTCCCGCATATATCACGCCGATCGGCATGGCATTCTATCCGCAAACAACGAGCGCCGCGCACGCCTTCCCGGCGGAATATCGCGGCGGCCTCTTCATCGGCACGCACGGTTCGTGGCATACGCCGCTGCGACCGCCGCGCGTGCTCTTCGTCGCGATGCACGGTGACGAGCCGGCAACGAACGTCGATTGGAGCAATCCCAACCGCCAGTGGCGTCAATTCGTTGGAGGCTTTCAGCGTTCGGACGGAAGCCGAATCGGACGCCCGACCGGCATCGCAGTCGGCAAGGACGGCGATCTGTACGTCGGCGACGACGACGGCAACGCGGTCTATCGCGTCCGCTACGCCGGGAAGTAGTTAACCGCTACAGTTACCGTTCCAGCGGCCGCCGCCGGTTTTGTTCGCCTCCGTCCACGTACCGCCGAATCCGGTCTTGTCCGGGGAGAGCACCATGCGGAGATAACCCCAGCGATCGGTTTGAATCCAACGGCCGTTGAAATTGTCTCCGTTCGCGGTGCCGGTAATACGTTGATACGTGCCACTCCAGTAATAGGTGCCGGATACGGTGTAGGCTTCCGGATGGTCTTTGATCGGCTTCGCTTTCAGCGCCATGGGACCAAAATCGGACGTCCATTTACCGGCAAAGTGCGGGCAGGTCTTCGCCGTTTGCGCGACGCCCGAACTGGCACTCACGGCAAGCAGAACTACTGCTGCACAGAACATCTTAATCATCGCGCCGCCTCCTCGGCATGTCCTACGACATTCCTCACAGTGAGGCCTATGGAGCCGACCGGTTGCCTGCATACGTGCCCCTTGTACGGAACCGCCAATCGGGCCCTCGCGTTTTAGGCGATATGAGTGCCCGATTTGCCGCCGTCATCACCATCATGTTCTTCGGCTTCTTGCTGAGTGGCCTCGCAGAAGCGCAGCAAACACCGTCACCGAGCGTTCCGCCGAGTCTTCCGCAAGACGCAATTAATGCGATCAGCAACATCGTGCGAGGCGCCTTCGGCTGGAACGACAATGAGTCGATTGGAGCCGTGACGTTCTATCGCGGTTACGACTTGCAGGTACGTCAGCAGCTAAACCGCTATCGCGACATCCATCTGCACAAAGGCACGGTTATCAATCCGCGCGGATGGACGATCAAGCCGGGTCAAACGCTCGATATTCGCGGACACGGAAACTCTGACGGCTCGCTCAACGCCGACATCATCACCGTACTGAACCACTAGTTACTGCGCGGCGCGCGCGATACGTCCGCTGATTTGGGCCGACCACGTTCTCGTTGCGAGAGCGGCCACGGCAATTGCGAGAGGAATGAAGAACACCCAAAGAACCGCGTCCCAACCGTAGCTCGTCAGCAGCGCGCCGGATGAAAACGATCCGACGGCCATCGAACCAAACACGATGAAGTCGTTGAGCGACTGCACCTTCGTTCGCTCCGCTGGAGTGTGACAGTCGAGAATCATGGCCGACGCCCCGAGGAAGCTGAAGTTCCAGCCGAGGCCAAGCAAAATCAGACTCAACCAGAAATGCGACACTTGTATTCCCGTGAGTCCGACTGCACCGGAGGCGGCAAGAAGAACCAATCCTACGGCAACGATCGGCGCGACCCCGAATCGCGTCATGAGCCGGCCCGTGAAGAAGCTCGGCGTGTACATCGCGAGCACGTGCCACTGCAACCCGAGGTTCGATGTTTCCGTCGGGATCCCGCACAGGTGCATCGCGAGCGGCGCAGCCGTCATCACGAAGTTCATCAGCATGTACGAGACCGCACCGCAAATGACTGCTGCGACGAAGCGAAATTGCCGCACGATTTCGATTAAGGAGCGCCCACCTGCACCGGCCGTCAGAATCGGCTTCGGCAGTCGAACGCCCCATAAGATCAGCGCGGATATGGCTGCGACGCCCGCTTGCGCCACAAACGTCGCCGCAAAAATGTGCGACGGCCACAGGTGCATGGTATGTGTAACGAGTTGAGGACCGATGACGCCGGCAAACACGCCGCCGGCCATGACTGCCGACAATGCGCGTGCGCGCCGTTCGGCCGGCACACCGTCGGCCGCGGCGAAGCGAAACGAAAGCACGACGGCATTGTACACGCCGCCCAGGAACGTCGCTGCGCAAAATAACCAGAACGACGACGACAGGATCGCGAACGCCGACAGTAACCCCGTCAATACGCCGCAGCTCGTGCCTGCAAGAAACGCGGTGCGGCGACCAAAACGGTGCGCGATGACGCCGGTGGGCAGCGTGCCGGCCACCATTCCGACGACAAAAATCGAGATCGGCAGCGTTGCGAGCGCCTTGCTCGGTGCGAGCGCGTTGCCGATGATCGCGCCGGTTGCGAAGAAGACGACGGAGTTCGCTCCGGCGAGAGCTTGCGCGACGGCGAGCCGCAAGACGTTCCCGGAATTCACGAACACCGTCAACCCCCAGCTTCTCGGGCCGGTTGCGCTTGGGAGGCGCCGCACCCGAGGTCTGTAAGTACTGCGTTAACGTGATCGTTCATTTGATCGACGGTACGTACGAGCTCTTCCGCCATTTCTACGGACTGCGCCGGTTTACGAACGGTAAAGACAAGCCGCTCGGAGCCGTCGACGGCGTAGTCAATACCGTGGGGCAAATGATCCGCGAAGGTGCCACTCACTTAGGCGTCGCCACCGATCATATCATCGAATCTTTTCGCAACGAGCTTTGGCCCGGCTATAAAACGGGCGAAGGAATCGACCGGGCTCTGCGCGCGCAGTTCGAACCGCTCGAGGAAGCGCTGCGCGCAATAGGCGTGGTCGTGTGGGCGATGGTCGAGCTTGAGGCCGACGATGCGTTGGCGTCCGCAGCCGCAATCGCCGCACGCGATGCTCGCGTGCAGAAAGTCTGCATTTGGACGCCGGATAAGGACCTCGCGCAGTGCGTGCGCGACGATCGTGTCGTGCAGGTTGACAGGCGAAGCA
>JBOHTT010000349.1:0-14140 GCA_050733775.1 Vulcanimicrobiaceae bacterium | reverse complement strand
GTCGTAGCTCGCGCCGAGCTCGGCGCGCCACAGCTCTTCAAGGCCGGGATGGTGGAATATCGCGAAAGCGAGCTTCTCTTCAAGCGGCGCTTTCGGGGGTGGCGTCATGCGCACGCGTCCCTTGCGCGCCGCGTAAAACATCAGCTCCCATTTTGGGACGTTGAGCAAATCGAAGAGCTCGAAGTTACGGTAAAGGACGTCGATCTTTTCTTCGCGTCCGTCCGGTAACCGAACGAAGAGCGCCTGCTCGGTGAACACGATATCCTGCGGCCCGACGCAATACACCGTTGCGTCTCCGAGCAGCGTAATGCGATTGGCCAGCCACGTGAGCTCGTTGCGGTAATCGGCCGATTCGTCCGAAACGACGATCGCCGCGATAGGATGCGGATGGCCGGCGAGATCCGTCACGAGCGCAGAAAAACCACTTGGAATACCGTCGGCGCCGCCCGCACTCTCCAAGCCGAGTTTGCAATATGCCTCCGCCATCGCACCGACGAATCCCATACCTCCCGGCAAGCTGTCGAGCTCCGTGGCGACGAGACCCTCGTCCGTGAGAATCAAGTCGGGACGAATTACGCCGACGACGTCGGTTCGAAAACGATTCTGTCGCGCCAAGCGCACGACGTGCTCCGGCTTGCCTTGATCCAGGTATTCCGCGATAAATGCCGGAGCCGTCCCGCGCGCACTGCGCAAATACAACGCGCTGAGCGCACGATAAAAGGCGAGCAGATCGTCGCCGAGCTCTTCAATGCGTTGTGCCGTGGAGGCGTTCAGCGCAAACGGCTCGGGTGAAATCCGCCACGCAACGCGGTCTTCGCTGCCCTGGACCCGGAACAACCCCTCCGGAAGATTCTCCTCGAGGTATCGAGCCCGCTGGCCGGCGGTCATCCCCTGCGCGATCGCGGTACAAGGCATGCACGTTTGAACAGAGCCACTGCGCTGCCAGGTTGCAACGCATCCGGGGAACCCATCCTGGGAAGAGGGCATGCGAGGAGCGGCGCCCAGCCCTCCCGTACGACTGATTAGAAATTCATGCCCACGATCGATTTAATTGCGCTCGACTTAGATGGAACGCTGCTCAATTCAGACGAGCATGTTTCCCTACGAAATAAGCAAGCGATTACGCGCGCGCTGGAGTCCGGCATTCGCGTCGTCCTCGTGACCGGCCGAGGGGTCGACATGCCGGTGCGAATCTCGCGAGAATTGGGCTTGAACCTGCCGGTGATCTGCTGCCACGGCGCGCTGACGAAAGATTTCGGCACGAACAAGACGCTCGTCCACATTGCGGTTCCACTGCAATACGCCAAGTCGATGATCGAATACGCCGAATCACACGAGCTGCAAGTCGCAGTCTACATCGAAGAGTTTTTTTACCGATTGTCGGGCAGCACGATCTATATGGCCGATATGACCGGTCCGGCATGGAAAGAGGTTCGCTCGTTCAAGGACGTGCTCGCCGAGGCGCCCACGTTCATCCGGTTTTTGGGCGAAAAGGCCGTTGCCGCAATGGATCGTGAGTTCGGAGCGCTGCCGCTGAGTTTCCGCTACGAAACGTGGGGCGACTTCGTGGAATGCGCGGTGCTCAATCGTGACGCAGGAAAAAAGCAGGCGCTCGCGCGTCTGTGCGCCGATTTTCAAATTCCACGCGAACGCGTGCTAGCCATCGGCGATTCGCGCAATGACGTTCCGATGTTGCAGTGGGCGGGCGTCGGCGTCGCCATGGGCAATTCGCTGCCCGAAGTGAAAGCGGCCGTGCATATCGTCACGGCCAGCAACGATCAAGACGGCGTCGCCCTCGCGATCGAGCGCTTTGCTTTGCCCTCCGTGCTGGAAAAAAAGAAACGGCCCGCATGATTCGCGTCGTCGCGTTCGCGCGCGTTCGCGAGCTTCTCGGCTTCTCGGAGCGAGAGTTCGCCTTGCACGACGTGCCGACCGTCGCCGCACTTCGCGAGCGCTTGGAGCAATTTGCGCCCGACCTGGTGGCTCTACGGGATTCCACTCGCGTTGCCCGCAATGGTAGCCTCGTCGACGATGCGGCGCACCTCTCTGAAGGCGACGAAGTTGCGCTGCTGCCGCCGGTTGGTGGAGGATAGCGCTATGGAATACATCGAGCTGATCGTCGAGCCCATCGATTCGGGTTCGCTCGTCGAGCGCGTTCGGACCGACGCGTGCGGTGCCGTCGCAATATTTTTGGGAGTCGTGCGCGAGCAGCATGACGGTCGCGCCGTGCAAGGATTGTCCTATGAGGCCTATCCTGCGATGGCGCTCGAGGAGATGCGCGCGATCGCGCACGAGGCCCAGGCGCGTTTCGGTCCCTGTGATATTGCAATCGTGCATCGCACGGGCGACTTGACCATCGGCGAAGCGAGCGTCGCCGTGGCAGTGGGTGCTCCGCATCGCGGCGCGGCATTCGATGCATGCGAATACGCAATCGACGAGCTCAAGCGGCGCGTCGAGATATGGAAGAAGGAACATTACATCGACGGCGACGCCGCATGGGTCGACAATCGAACCGGCGTCCCGCGGTAAATGGTAAATGCTCTCCAAAATCGCTCTGAATTTCGCCGAGACGGACGGAGGTCGCATCGCCTATCTCGCGTACGAGCCGCGTCGCGCGCGTGGGGTCGGTCTCGTCGTGGGGCACGGCTATTCCAGCAGCAAGCAAAACCTGGATTTATTATGCAACTTTCTTGCAAGTCACGGCTTTGCCGTCTTTAGTCTCGATTTTCCCGGCCACAAGCTGGGCGCCAGCAACGGACAGCTTCGGAATGTCGACGACCTCGTCAATGCGATGAGTGTGGTGTTCGATCGCGCGCGCGAAACGCTCGGTGATGTGCCGATTTACGCGCTCGGTCACAGCATGGGCGCTACGACGGCATTGCTTGCCGCGGCAGAAGATCGCCGCATCGCGGGGGTCATCGCAATTGCGACGGGCATCGGCCGGATTGCCGCGTTGCAAACACTAGCGACGGCGGGCGCGACGGATTTGCGCTCGGGCTACGTCGACGGGCTCACGCTTCCGCAGCTCATGTCTGAAGTCGAGCCGTTGCTCGTACCGGCGCTCGCGGAACTCGCCGGCCGGCCGCAGTTGTATATCGCTGCGGAAGGCGACATGATGGTCGCGCGCGCAAGCGTGCAAAGTCTTTATGAAGCGGCTCGCCAGCCTAAGCGTTTTGAAGTGATATCGGGCAACCACACCTATGCCGGCGAAAACGCGCGCAGTGCGGTGCTCGCTTGGCTAAACGCGTTACATCCACGTGCAGTCGCTACGCCGGTATAGTCGCCACCTCCTAATTCCGGAAGTGGGGCTCGAGGGGCAAGAGCGCCTCGGGCGCGCGCGCGTGCTCGTCGTCGGCGCCGGCGGACTCGGCTCGCCGGTGCTCGCGTATCTTGCCGCGGCCGGCGTCGGACGTCTGGGCGTAATCGACGATGACGTCGTCGACGTCACGAATTTACAGCGTCAAATACTGTACCGCACGGAAGATGTCGGCGCATCGAAAGCGCAGCTCGCGGCGGAACGATTGCACGCGCTCAACCCCCAGATTGCAATCGATCCGATTCCGCGCCGGCTGGATGCATCGAACGCACGCGAGCTGATCAGGCTCTACGATGTGGTCGTGGACGGCACCGACACTTTCGCCACGCGTTATCTCGTCAACGATGCGTGCGTGCTCGAAGGTAAGTTGGACGTATACGGCTCCATCTTTCGTTTCGACGGTCAAGTCTCGGTCTTCGGGGGCAAAGGTTCCCCGTGTTATCGCTGCTTGTATCCGCAGCCGCCGCCGCCGGAGACGGTGCCGACGTGCGCCGAAGGTGGCGTGCTCGGCGTTCTTCCGGGCATCGTCGGCACGTGGCAAGCCAACGAAACGCTAAAGATTCTTCTGGGCATCGGCAATACGTTGATCGGGCGGCTTGCGGTCATCGATGCGCTGGGCGGACGGATGCGCGAGTTTCGCATCGAGCGGGATCCGGGATGCCCGCTCTGCGGCGACTCTCCGACGATTCGCGAGGTTGCTGCCGTAGACGACGGCGTGCGCCGGATCGCACGCGACGAGCAAGAAATCGAGGCAACGCAGCTCTATCACTTCCTGGAAGAGCATCCGCAAGTCCGCGTGCTCGACGTTCGCGAGCCGCACGAGGCCGTTTTCGGATCGGTCGCGGGCGCGATCTCCATACCCGCAAGCCGCCTCGAATCCCGCATGCACGAGCTCGATACGGCAGCCGAATACGTCGTGGCATGCCGCGTGGGCTCCCGCTCCTTATGGGCGGCGCAACGTTTGCGCGACGCCGGATTCGGACGGATCTGGCACTTGCACGGTGGTTTGCTCGCGCTTGCGGCTGCCGACGCGTCGTTCGAATTCTTTTAAGGGATCAGGGCGTGTTGCGTATTCTGCCGACGAAATTCGAAGAGGCGAAACTGGTTGAAATGCACGTTTCCGGCGATGCCCGCGGCTACTTTGCGGAGTCGTATTCGCGCGAGAAGTACGCGGAGCTCGGCGTTCGTGAGACGTTCGTGCAGGATAGTATTTCGCGCTCGCATCGTAACGTCGTCCGCGGCATGCACTATGACGTTCGAATGGCGAAGCTCGTTGGATGCGTCGTTGGAAAGATTTATGACGTCATCGTCGACATCCGAGAAGACTCCGCGACGTATTTACACTGGGCAGCCTACGAGCTGAGCGAGGAGAACCATCTGCAGATCTTCGTTCCCCGTGGATTCGCGCACGGATTCTTGGCGCTTTCGGACGCAGTCGTGAACTTCAAGCAAAACGTGTATCACGACGCCGCTTACGAACGCGGAGTCGCGTGGAACGATCCGGCGCTCGGCATCGACTGGCCGCTCTCCGGCGAACCGATCCTATCGGGAAAAGACAGAGCATGGCCTCCGATAAAGGACACGCGACACGCAAAATGATCGCCAGAAAATTCGGATCGACCGGGCGCGACGTGCCGCGGATAGGCCAAGGGACGTGGAATATTCCCGAGCGCGGTGCGGCAGCGGAAGAAGCGAAGCGAGCGCTGCGTCGCGGCGTGGAGCTCGGCATGGTGCACATCGACACTGCCGAGATGTACGGTGACGGCCGCGCCGAGGAGCTCGCCGGTGAAGCGATCCGCGAAGCCGGTCTCTCGCGCAGCGATCTGTTTATCGTCAGCAAAGTCTTACCGTCAAATGCGAGTTATGAAGGCACCCTGCGCGCATGCGAGCGATCTTTACGAAGGATGGGAACGGACTATTTTGATTGCTATCTGCTGCATTGGCGAGGCTCGAATCCATTGGCCGATACGATGCGCGCGCTCGAGAAGCTCGTCGACGACGGAAAGATTCGCGCGCTCGGAGTCAGTAACTTCGACGTCGATGATTTGGAAGAGGCAGAAGAAGCGCTCGAGCGTCATCCTATCGCTTGCAACCAAGTCTTGTATCATCTCAAGGAACGCGGCATCGAACATCGCGTCCTGCCCTGGTGCCGGAAGAATTCCGTCGCCGTCGTGGCATACACGCCGTTCGGGCGCGGACCGTTGCCGTCGGAATCGAGCGCCCAAGGAAAGACGCTCGCGGAGATCGCGCGCAAGCACGGCGCGGGCGTTCATGCCGTCATTCTCGCCTTTCTCACGCGCGACGCCGGCGTCTTCGCGATTCCGAAAGCTGCGTCGATACCGCACGTCGAGCAGAACGCGAAGGCCGGCGAGCTACAGCTCGATTCCGGCGACATCGAACGCATCGAAAGGGCATTCCCACGACCGCAGTCGGCTCAGCTCAAGATGATCTGAGCGCGCTCAAAGCGCGTCTCGCGAGCCGCGCCCTCGAGCTGGGCGCCGTGGAGCTACGCGTCACCGCTGCGCGCGTCGACGATGAGGCCCGCGCGCGAATGCGCGCGTCGTTCGCGCGCGGCGATCTCGAAACGTGGGGATACGGCGACCGCTATGCGGATGCCGCGACGGACCCCTCGGCGTTGCTGAACGATGCTCGCCGCGTCGTCTGCATCGCCGTGCCGTATCGCACCGCTCCACCGCCGCGGCAGCCGCCGCTCTCGGGGCGCGTTTCCAATTACGCATGGTCGCGCGACTATCATCACCGCGTGCGCGCACTGCTTGAAGAGCTCGTCGGGATATTGAATGCCCACGCGGGCTCAGCGGTCGCGAGGGCCGTCTGCGACACCGCGCCGCTCGCGGAGCGCGCGCACGCAGCGCGCGCGGGATTGGGGTGGGTCGGCAAGCACACGAACCTGATCTCGCCGGCCGGAGGGTCCTACGTTTTTCTGGGCGAGGTCGTGACGTCGCTCGATCTGCCGGTCGACGCACCGCTGCGGAAAACGTGCGGAAGCTGTACGCGCTGCGTGAGCGGCTGCCCCACTGGAGCGCTGCGCGGGGACTACACCATCGATGCGCGCCGATGCATCGCGGATTTGACGCAGCGCACGGATCAGATACCGCGCGAGCTGCGGCCGTATCTGGGCGACTGGGTATGGGGCTGCGATATCTGCCAGATCGTGTGTCCGCCGAACGAACAGGCTGCCGCTGGGGGCAGCGCCGACTTCGCGGCAGTCGACGAGGCGCTGGCGGCACCGGATTTAGTCGCCCTTCTACAATTGAAGAGCGGCGAGTTCAAACGGCGCTATAAGCCGACGGCTATGGGGTGGCGGGGGGCAGCCGTACTCCGTCGCAATGCGGCGATCGCGCTGGGGAATAGACTGGACCGTGGCGCCGTACCGCCGTTGCTCGCTGCCTTGCAAGGGGATCCGCATCCGATGGTGCGCGAGGCCTGTGCCTGGGCGTTGGGCAGAATAGCTTCGCCGCAGGCGATATCGGGTTTGCGCGCGTCCGCCGAAACGGAAGAAGAAACGAGCGTGCGTGAAGAGATCGATGCCGCGTTGGAGCACGTATGAAGCCTGCGATTCGTACGATCGTCTTTGTTGCGGTGACCATCGCAATGGCGTTCGCGCGGGCGGCGGCAATGCCGCAAGACGGCGATGCGCTCGTGCGACGGATGGCCGATGCGAATCCCTCGCTCGAGTCGTATACCGCGACGCTGCACGTCGCAATTGTGATGCATTCTCTGCCTTTTCTGAGTCCGTCGCTAGACGGCAATTATTATTACAAGCGGCCGGACAAACAAGCCGTCGTCTTTCAGTCGGTTCCGCTTCTCGCCCAGCAATTTCAAAAGGTGTATCCGAAGCTGGATCCGCCGAGTATTTGGCTCGATCGATACGATATCGCGGTGTTGGGTGAGGCCGACGGCGCCACGACCTTGCGGCTGGTACCAAAACACCAAGGCCGCGTCGCGCACCTCGACGTCGTCGTGAACGAACAAAATGCACTGCCCTCGGCGTACACCTGGACGTACAACGACGGCGGCTCTGTGTCGTTTCGGCAGCAGTACGTCGTCGTCGACGGGAACTATCTCGTGAAGTCACAGAGCGGCCACATCGATCTGCCGTCGTATAATGCCGACGTGACGTCGACGTTTTCCGATTTCAAGCTCAACGTGCCCATTCCGGACAGCGTCTTCTAGCCGATTGCCTTTCGAAAGAAGGCCAGCATGCCGCGCTTTTCGGGCATGATGCGGAATTCTTCAAATCCCCAAGACTTGACTTGTGCGACGGCCGACGCCAGATCCATCGAGATACAGAATGTGAGCGTCTTCACACCCCGCTTGCGCGCAAGCTGCTGCACTTCGTCGACGAGACGGTTGGCGATGACGGCATTCGCGCCTTTGCGCATTCGCAACAGCTCCATCATCGCAATGTCGGCGCCGTTCGCGCTTTCGGGGTCGTTATAGCCTTCCGGAAGCCGAAAAACGAGCGAAATCGTGCCGATAATGCCTTTATCGTCCTCCGCCACGAGAATGACGCGGCGGCCGGCGTGCTGTTCCCCAAGCCAGAGTCTTGCACGATTAGCCCACGTCTGACCCGGAGGGAGCGGCCCGCCTACGATGCCTTCCTGAATCATCCGTTCGGCATCGCGCGGCACCGCAAAGCGTATAAAAACCTTCGGCGGCACGGACTAATGGGTGCGACTAGCGGGAGCGGAGTTCCCGCCGTCCAGAATCGACGTTCGTAAATCATGACGACGATCATGCATTTCACGCGCGATCTCCGCCTCGACGATCATGCTGGGCTGGCTGCGGCCGGCGGCGCTTCCGAGGTCGTCCCAGTGGTCGTCATCGATCCGGCGACGACGGGCCATTTGCGGCGATCCCCGCGCCGCGCAGCATACTATTGCGGTGCGCTTGCGGCGCTCCAAAGAGCGATTGCAGCACGCGGCGGTCGCCTCATCGTGCGCCGCGGGAGAACGGCCGCCACGCTGCGCGCGGTCGCGCGCGCGGCCGGCGCGACGGTGGTCGTATGGAGCGCGTCGCACGACGCGCAAGGCGTTCGCAGCGATCGGGACGTGCAAGCCGCACTCGAAGAATCGGGGCTCCGCGTCGCGGTCGTGCACGACGCGACCGTCGTGTCGCCTGAAGAGACGTCGACGGAACGCCGTGGGTATCGCGCGTTCGCGCCGTATTTAGAACGCTGGTCGGAACACGACGTCGTTCCGTACGACACGGTTGCGACCGAGTTCGCCCGTCTCGAACTTCCAAGCGAAGCGTTGCCTACGCCGGCGGAATTCGGGAGTAGCGTTTCGGCGGATGCCGATGCGGATCCGGAAACCGTCCGCTCGTCCTTTACGCGATTCCTCGACGGCGAGATCTTGCACTACGGAATCGCACGAATCGTTCCGGCAGAAGGGCACACGTCGCACCTGAGCGCCGCGCTTTCGTTCGGACTCATCGGCGGTCGCACCGCGGTCGCGGCGGTTCGAAACCGGCGCGAGGACAAATTTCTCCTCACTGAAGAACGGATTGCGCTGTCGCTATACTTGCGCTCCATGGCACAACGCGATTTCTTTCTGCAGCTGGCGTACTTCTACGAAACGCTGGACGACTCGCCCTTGCAAGAAAAAATGCGGCGTTTTCAATTCGCGCGCTCCCATCCGTCGCTCGACTCGTGGCGTGCCGGACGAACCGGCTACCCGATCGTCGACGCCGGTATGCGCGAATTACGTTCGACGGGTTGGATGCATCCGCGAGTTCGCGCAATCGCTGCGTCCTTTTTATGCTTCGACCTCGGCGTCGATTGGCGCGTTGGACGCGACGAGTGGGATCAATGGCTTATTGAAGATGAGCCCGCACTCGCGCAAGGCAATTGGCAGTGGATTGCCGGCGTGGGAGCCGATCTCGCGGCGTATCCGCGCATCTACAATCCGGTGACGCAAGCCAAGCGCTCCGATCCCGCGGGACGTTACATTCGCCGTTGGATTCCGGAACTCGCGTCACGCAGCGATCGTGCAATTTTCGAACCGGCGATCGAAGGACGCCGGCTACAGCTCGCGCTCTCGCTCTTCGGCGACAATTCGTATCCCGCACCGGTCGTCGATCACGACCGTGCGGCCCGTGCGTTTTTGGAGCGCTACAAACGCGAGGTCAGCCCGCTATAGGCGGCATCCGGGAATCGACCCAATCGCTGACGAGCGGAATGCGCACGTCGTCGCCGTTCCACGCCTTGAACCCGTAAACGACGCTGGCCACGAACGCAACCGGGATGATCAACGGCAAGAGCGGCCACGCGGAAAGGCCGAGCACCGGAATTGCCGCGATGGCATGCATCAAAAACCAAATCGCGTACATCCCGAAGTTGAAGCCCAACGCCTGCCATGCTTGCCGTTTGACGTAACGGTTTCGCTTAGGATCGAAAAGCGCGAGGATGGCGAGCGGCCAAAACGGATAACCGAGCGCGACCAGCGCGCGCGTTTCCGGCGGAACAGTCGCGGCAGCGCCGGCCTGCGCCGTCTCCACCCGCCGTCCCGCATTTCTGCCCGCGACGTCGCCGGGGAGCCGCCCGCCGCTGGTAGCGGCATCCAGGCGCTCGGAGAGCCGGCAGCTCGGGCATTCGCCGCGCTCGTCGCGGCACGTGGCGCAAACCGATTTTCCGCAGGCGGTGCAGAGCGCCACGGACGGCACGTTCGAGTGAAAATAGCAGTCCATCATATTCCTCGCTGCTAGAACTTACGGCGCCCGGCCGGCAAAGGTTTCGGAATGCGGGGCGAAGCCGGTAGCGTGGTTCGCCAGCCCCTCGACGCGGCAGCACGCATTACGGTCTTGAAGCGGCTTTTCCGCGAATCCCAGGCTTATCACTCGCGGCTGCTGGTTGCGCTCGTCTTCGGCGCGGTAGCGGGGATCGGCCCGACCGCATACGCATGGGCTATCGGCGCGATCGAGAACAGGGTACTGGCCGCGCACCCGCCCGACATTACGTTCTTATGGTGGGTCGTCATGGCAATGATCGGCGTTGCGGCAATTACGAACGTCGCATCGTACGGTCAAAACTATCTTACGGCGTGGTGCGGTCAGCGATTGGTCGCGCGCTTTCGGGTGGACCTGTTTGCACGCCTCATGCATTTGCCGCTTGGGTCCTTTGAAAGCTGGCGGCCCGGCGAGCTTATCGCGAGGTCGACCAGCGACCTTGGCTTGATGACGGATGCGGTCAGCATTTCGCTGCCGCAGTTCATTCAAGTCTCCATCACGTTCTTTGCGGCCACCGTCGGAATGTTCGTGACGGACTGGTTCTTAGCGCTGGTACTTTTTGCATGTGCGCCCGCAATCGTGTACGTCGTCGGACGGCTCAACGCACTCGTGGCAACCGGTGCTGAACGCGCGCAATCCCAAATCGCGGATCTCTCGAGCAACCTCAGCGAAGCGCTTGCGAACGAGCGCGTCGTGAAAGCGTTCGGCCGAGAGCAATTCGAAATCGCGCGCTTCAAAGACAACAACGATCGGTATTTCAACGCGTACATGAAGCTCACGCAATTCATGCAGACGCAAGTGCCGGTCGTCGCCATCATCATCATGCTTTCCGTCATCGGTATGCTGTTACTGTCGACCCGTGAAGTGTTGACCGGACGCATGAATACGGGCGAAGTATTTCGGTTTTGGACGCTCGTTGCGCTCGCTATCAATCCGATGAACCGCTTCGCAATTTTCTTTGCGGACTTTCAGAAAGCGATCGTCGGCGCCGCACGCGTGTACGAGATATTGGACCTTCCGGTGGAGCGCGCCGACCTACCCGGCGCGGTCGCGCTCGGTGCCGTACGCGGCGACATCCGGTACGAAAACGTCACGTTCGCATATCGCGAGCAAGACGGTCCCGTCCTGAACGACTTTTCTGCCGAGCTCGCCGCCGGCGAGATCGTGGCCTTGGTCGGGCCGTCCGGTGCCGGAAAGACCACAATCGCCAACTTGGTCCCCCGATTTTTCGAACCGCAGAAGGGGCGTATCTCGCTCGACGGCGTTGACTTGCAGACGCTTCGGCTAGCCGAGCTGCGCCGAGCGATCGCGCTCGTGCCGCAAGAGACGCAGCTCTTCTCCGGAAGCGTCGCGGACAACATTCGCTACGGACGGCTGGAAGCGACGGACGAGGAGATTGCTGAAGCCGCCCGGATCGCCAATGCCGACGAGTTCATCTCGCGCCTCACCGACGGCTATGCGACGCTCGTCGGCGAGCGTGGCATCCGGCTCTCCGGCGGCCAACGGGCTCGTATCGCCATCGCGCGGGCCGTCGTGCGCAATCCGCGCATCCTCATCCTGGACGAGGCGACGAGCTCCCTCGACTCGCATTCGGAAACGCTCATCGAACAGGCGTTCGATCGTATCCTCCCCGGCCGAACCACCTTGATCATCGCGCACCGCCTCTCGACTATCCGCCGCGCCACCAAGATCCTGTATATCGAGCGCGGCCGCGTGCGGGAGACCGGGACGCACGAGAGCCTTCTGGCCAGCGGCGGCGCCTACGCCGCACTCCACCGGGCGCAGCACTGAGCTTCCCAGACTCAAGAGTCGGCCTCCGGGCGCCGATAGGAGTCTGGGGAGATTCAGATTTGCCTGGTTTGAATTTTGGATTCACTTCTGACGTTTTGAAGAACGCGCTCGACGGCGCGTCCTTGGCGCATGCGACGATCGCGAATAACATTGCGAACGTCAACACGCCGGGATACGAACGCTTCGACGTCGCGTACAAAAAGGCGCTGGCCGCAATGGAGCCGACGCCGCCGGATCCGAATCAGCTTCAGCTGGTCACGGACAATCCGAACATGATCGAAATCAACGGCGAAGTTCCGGCGCAGCCGTTTCATGTCGCGGCCACGGTCGTCGACAATCCCACTCGGATGCGCGTCGACGGCAGTAACGTCGACCTCGATCAAGAAATGGCGCTGCTGACGCAAAATTCCGCGTATCAGCAAACGATGGCGCAATTCCTCACGAGCCAGTACACGCGGCTTCGCTCCTCCATTCGAGAGCAAGCGTAAAAGATGGCTTCGAGCGACGCGACCTTTTATTCGTCGATTGAGATCAGTGCTTCCGGGCTTTCTGCGGAGCGCCTCGCGATGGACGTCATCGCGAACAACATCGCCAACGTCAACACGACGCGAACGCCGAACGGCGGCGGCGCCTTCAAGCGCCAGCTGATCGTCTTCTCGCAAAAGGTCGACGATCAGGCCAAACAGCAGGCGCAAGCCGCAGGCCTCAATCCCACCGGCGTAGGCAACCTCGCCGGCGTGAAAGCAACGGGCATCATCGATGATCCCTCACCGGATCGACTGGTTTACGATCCAGGAAACCCTGATGCCGACACGCAAGGCTACGTACACTATCCGAACATTCAGATCATCAAGGAGATGGTCGACATGATGACGGCTCAGCGCGCATACGAGGCCAACGTCTCCGCGATCAAAGAATCGCGTGCGATGGGCAACGCCGTCCTCGGCATCCTAAAGGCGTAAGATGAACAACGGATTTATTCCCGACATCGCCATTCCGCGCAGCGAAGCGCCGACGGTTACTCCGCTCGCGCCGCCAAGCGCCGGCAAAGGGCTCGGCACCGAAGAGGCCCCGAGCTTCAAAGATCAGGTCTATAGCCTGCTCAAGGACGTGAACGATAAGATCGTCACGTCCGATCAGAACGTTCAAGACCTGGCGATGGGGAAGAGCAAGGACCTCGATCGCGTCGTTACGTCGGTGGAAGAGGCGAATCTCGCCCTCTCCTACACGATCGCAATCCGCAGCAAACTCCTCGACGCCTACAACGAAATCTCCCGAATCACCGTCTAAAAGCTCGGAGCGGTGACATTTCCCTCGCGGGCCGCTGCGCGTTTTCAATCCTGAAAACGCTGGCTATCTCGCGCGCTGACGGCCATCCAGGCCGTCTTGGTCGCGCGCTCGGATTCCCACTCGGAAAACGTCACCGCACCTCGCCCTCAGGCACAATCGCATGGATCGTCGCGAAGAGCTCGGGCACAACGACGTTCCGAGCAGGAGCACGCCGACGAGGAGCGGGGCCATGGATGGCCAGGAGCGACGAGCGCTAAGCAGCAGCGAAAATTTCCTGGAGGGAAATTTTTGTAGCGGTCCGGCGAGGAATGTCGTGAGCCCGCGCTCGTACGGAACGGCGACGCTCCGAGGCCCAAGGAATGTGGGGCGCTCTCGTGGCCGTCTAAAGTGAGAACAGTTCTAGGCCGATGGGACAAGTAAGCGGCTTGGACATCCTTCGCACGGATGGAAGCCGCCGCGGAGCCGGATCGATTGAAGGCGCCGCGTGTCACCCAGCGTGCGGAGGTTTTTTCACTTGGTCCGAGGTCTCTACGCGGCGGCAGCCGGAGCTATCGTCGCGCAAATGGACACTGACACGATCGCCAACAACCTGGCGAACGTGAACACGGCGGGCTTTAAGCGCACGCTGATGCAGGTGCAATCCACCGAGACGATGCCGATCTACCGCGTCCAAACGGATCCGGGGACGACGGTCGGTACGTCGGTTCCGGGTCAGAGCGTTTCGGCGTATGTCGGTCAGCTCGGTTTCGGCTCGTACGTCTATGATACGCCGGCAGATTTCGAGCAGGGCAGCTTGCAGCAAACGGGCGCACCGCTCGACCTTGCGATTTCAGGCCCCGGTTTCTTCACGATCGCGACGCAAAACGGCATCCGCTATAGCCGCGACGGCTCGTTCGTGCGCAACGCACAGGGCCAGCTCGCGACGCAAAACGGCGATCTAGTGCTGGGTCAGAACGGACCGATCACGATTCCGGACGGCAAGATGACGATCAGCCC
>JBOHTT010000348.1:0-3815 GCA_050733775.1 Vulcanimicrobiaceae bacterium | reverse complement strand
CGATGACGTGTCGCCCGAGGGCGGCAACCTTCCATCGGGCAGCGGCAGTGTCGCACAAGGCCAGCAAATCTTTGCCGAAAAGTGCGCCGCGTGTCACGGCGCGCAAGGCCAGGGAGGTCCGATGGACAAGCTGGTCGGCGGTCAAGGAACGCTCGACACGAAAGCGCCGGTCAAGACCGTGGGGAGCTATTGGCCCTATGCGACTACCGTGTTCGACTACGTCCGGCGCGCGATGCCGTTCAACGCGCCCGGGACCTTGACGAACGACCAGGTCTATTCGGTGACTGCTTATTTGCTCTACATGAATGGCGTGGTTCAGAGCAACGCAGTCATGAACGCTACGACACTCGCTGCGGTGAAGATGCCGAACCGCGACAACTTCCTCAAGAAAGACCCCAGGCCGGACGCGCCGTAGTCCGGCTCATCGTGAGCTTTGCTGCGGCCCGGCGGTATCTGCTGGGCACGATCGACGAAATCGCGTCCAGCCGCCGCCAGCAGCTGGGCCGCATGCGCGCGCTTTTGCGCGAGCTCGGCGACCCGCAAGATCGCTATCCGACGCTGCACGTCGGCGGGACGAGCGGCAAAGGGTCGACGGCGACGATGCTCGCTGCAGCGCTGAGCGGCTCGGGAAAACGCACCGGCCTTCACACCAAACCGCACCTTTCTTCGATGACCGAACGAATGCGTATCGACGGTGTCGCGATTTCCGAGGACGATTTCGCGGCGATGCTCGATGAGATTCGTCCGGCCGTCGACGCCGTCACTCCGGATTACGGCAGGGCGACGTACTATGAAACGCTGCTCGTGCTTTCGTTCGTCTATTTCGTGCGAGCAGAGGTGGACGTTGCCGTGTTTGAGGTAGGCCTAGGCGGAACGCAGGACGGCACGAATGTTTTGCAGCCGCAAGTCTCGGCCATCACCAACATCGGCCTGGATCATACCGAGGTGCTGGGTAATACGCTGAAAGAGATCGCGCGCGACAAAGCCGGAATCGCGAAACCCGGCGTTCCGCTCGTTTCCGACGTCTCGGACGCGAGCGCGCGCGCAGAAATCGAACACCGCTGCAATGCTGTCGGAGCGCCTTTCTTACCCGTGCGGGACTTGGTGCGAATCGACGCGCGCAGCGGCGAGCGCTACGGACAGACCTTCGTCGTGGTGACGCCCTCCGATCGCTACGAGCTCTCGCTGCCGGTGCTGGGGTCGTTTCAACAACGCAATGCGGCGACGGCGATCCTCGCACTCGAGCAGCTGCAAGCCGCGCTGCGCCCGACGCGCGAACAGATCGAATCGGCGATGTCGCAGCTCGTAATTCCGGGCCGCATGGAGTTCTTTCCATCGCATCCGTCGGTGATTTTCGATATCGCACATAATCCCGATAAAGCGCGAAGCCTCGTCGAAGCGCTGCTCGAAACGTTTCCCGGCAAGCGGTTTACCGCAATCGTTGCGATCGGCGAGTCCAAAGATGCGAAGCGCGTTCTCGAGCAGCTGACGCGCTTGCCGGCGACGTTCATCTTCACGTCGTTCGAGGCGACCGGTCGCGTCGCGATTCGTCCCGTGCGTTTGGCCTCGATCCTTGAAGATTTTCAGATGTCGGGCCGGGCGATAAGCGATCCGGTCGAGGCCTTTTCGATCGCGCGCCGCAACGCGTCTGCCGACGACGTCGTGCTCGTCACCGGCTCGACGTACGTCGTCGGCACGCTGCGCGATTGGTGGTTCAACAATGTCGCCGCTAACGCGCACTGAATCACGCGGCGAGCTGAATCTTCGCGGAACGCGGCTCGTTTGGGGCGCGCGCACATACGTAATGGGCGTAGTCAACGTCACCCCCGATTCGTTTTCGGGCGACGGTTTCGCGGACGCCGGAAGTGCGGCTGCGCATGCCCTGGCGCAACGGGACGGCGGTGCCGATCTGCTCGACTTTGGCGCAGAATCGACGCGGCCCGGCCACGAGCCGATTTCGGAAGACATCGAGATTTCGCGGCTCCTCCCGGCGCTCGAGCGCTTTCGGAGCGTCGACGCAACCACGCTCGTTTCGATCGATACCTACAAGCCCGCCGTCTTTCAGCGCGCACGAGCGGCGGGCGGCGACATTCTGAATTCGATCTGGGGGATTGAGGGCGAGCTGCTGGAAGCTGCCGCAGAAACAGGCGTTCCGGTAATCTTGATGCACAACAAAAAACGCGCCGAGTACGTCAACGTCGTCGACGAGGTGCTTTCGTATCTTTCGAAATGCGCGGAGCTTGCGGTGAGGTGCGGGATCCCGAGCGAACGCGTGATCGTCGATCCCGGGATCGGCTTCGGGAAAACTGCTGACCACAATCTCGCGTTGTTGGCCGCGCTGCCGCGCCTCGTGGCCTTGGGATTTCCGACGCTCTTGGGCACGTCGCGAAAATCGACCATCGGAAAGCTCACCGGGAAGCCGCCCACGCAACGTATTTTCGGCACGGCCGCGACGGTCGCGCTCGCGGCGGCAGCGGGCATCGATGTCGTGCGCGTGCACGACGTCGCCCCCGCACGTGACGTCGTGCGCGTTATCGATGCAATCGTGCGCGGCTGGCGTCCCGGCGACTGGCAATCGCAATGAGCGATTCCATCTCAATTCGCGATATTCGCGCCTGGGGTCGCGGCGGCATCAATCCGGGTGAGGACGCCGTCCCGCAGCCGTTCGACATCGACGTTCAGCTCGAGGCCGATCTCGAGCGTTGCGCGCACACGGATTCGATCGAGGATACCATCGACTACGTCTGGGTCCACCGCATGGTCGTCGATACGGTGGCCGGCACGGAATTCGGCCTCATCGAGCGCCTCGCTCAGGAAATCGCTCGCCAGATCCTGCACGAGCGCCGTATCTCGGCGGTGACGGTCACGATTGCAAAACCGGGAATCTTGTCCGGCGCGACGCCGAGTGTCAGCATAACAAGAAGAAGATAGATGGCGCGCGCGCACATCGGCGTCGGAGCGAACGTCGGCGACGCCGTGACGACCGTCCGCGGGGCGATCGACGCGCTCGACCGGCTCGGGACGGTGGTGCGGAAATCGTCGCTCTATCGCACGAAGCCGTGGGGCCTGCGCGACCAGCCCGATTTCATCAATGCCGTCGCGCTGCTCGACACCGATCTCGATCCGCAGGCGCTGCTCGCCGCGCTGAAATCGCTCGAGAGAGAATTCGGCCGCATTTCCGGGCCGCGCTGGGGCCCGCGCGCGCTCGATCTCGACATTCTGACATACGATAACGGCAAGCTGGACGAACCTGGTCTCGTCATCCCACATCCGCTGATGCGCGAGCGCGGTTTCGTTCTCGTGCCGCTGGCTGAGATCGACGATACGTACTCTGAAGCGTTAGCCGCGCTGCCGCTCGAAGAGCGCGCCGGCGTGGAGCCTCTCTAGCCGGCTTTCGCCGCCATGATCGGCTCGTAGACTTTCTTGCTGATAAAGACGTCGAGGAGCTGCGCGTCGACCTTGCCGCGCTCCGCAAATTCTTTCGTGAGGATGTCGAGCGCGCGCTCGATGCTCATCGCGGGCTTGTAAGGACGGTCGCTCGCGGTCAGCGCGTCGAACACGTCGGAGATCGTCAACATACGCACTTGCGTCGGGATTTCTTCGCCGCGCAAACCGCGCGGATAGCCCGTGCCGTCGAGATGCTCGTGGTGGCCATACGCAACTTCGGCGACCTTCTGCCACGGTGTCTTGCCCCACGGGATTTCGCGCAAGAAACGGAACGACTGTGTGACGTGCTGCTCCATCTTTTGGCGTTCTTCGGCCGAGAGCGAGCCGCGAGGAATCTTCAGATATTCGTACTCGGCCGGCTCGAGCAG
>JBOHTT010000347.1:0-1931 GCA_050733775.1 Vulcanimicrobiaceae bacterium | reverse complement strand
CCTTGGAGCGCTCGTCGGCGCGATTGTCGTAACGGTCTTACCGGAGCTCCTCCGCTTCTCGGTTTACGATCGATATTTGGTTTTCGGCTTGCTGCTCGCAGGAATGATGATCGTTCGTCCGTACGGGCTCGTTGTACGAGCCTTGAACGTCTCTCAACCAAAGAAGGAACAAGCAAAGGCATGAACGTGTCCCAGGGGTTAGCTCGATTCGTCCTCGATTTCAAGCGTTCGCAGACCGACGACGCGCTGAAGCGCGCTGCCGTGGCGGCGATCGTCGACGGGACTGCGTCCCTCGTCGGAGGCGTGCGCGAAGACTTCGGGCGCATCTTGCACGCGTACGCGCGGGCGACGATGCCCGGACCGGACGCGGCCTCGACCATCGTCGCGTCCGATATGCGCGCTGCTCCCGCGTTCGCGGCATATATCAATGCGGCGGCCGGCCATTCGCTGTGCTACGACGATACGAGCAACGCAATGATGGGACATCCCACGGTCGTCGTGCTGCCTGCTGCGCTCGCGGTCGCCGAATCGCTCGGATCTTCCGGAGACGAGCTGATCGACGCGTTTGCGCTCGGCGTCGAAGTCGCCGTACGCGATTCCGAGCTTCTCGCACCGGGTCATTACCAGCGCGGCTGGCATGCGACAGGAATGGCCGGCGTCATCGGAGCGGCAGCCGCTGCGATTCGTTTGCTGCGCCTCGGCGAGGCGGAGGCGGTGCACGCCCTCGGGATCGCCGCCACCCGCGCAGCCGGTTTGCGTGCCAATTTCGGAACCATGGCGATGATCTATCACGCAGGACTGGCCGCACGCGGAGGTGTGGATGCCGCGCTGCTGGCGCAGCTCGGAATGACGAGCGCCGGCGATCCGTTCAGCGGAAGCAAAGGATATTTCAGCCTGTTCGCGTGGCCGCCGGATAAGCCGGTCGACACCGGGCGGCTCTTGCAACGTTTGGGAAAACCGTTCGAGCTCGTCTCGCCGGGCCTCGACGTCAAGCCGTTTCCGTGCGGAAGTCTCAGCCACCGAGCGATTCAAGGTGCGCTCGAGCTGCGAGCCGAGAACGGCGTCGATTCACGCGACGTCGTCGACGTCGACTGTGCGTTGCCGGAGTTGCATCAGGACGTCCTCGTTCATACGCATCCGGACAGCATGCTTGCGGCGCGAATCAGCCTCGTCTACCCGGTCGCGGTCGCGCTTCGAAACGGCTCGTGCACGGTCAACGATTTCACGCCCGACCTCATCAAGGATCCCGAGATTCAGCGTCTCATGGGCATCGTCAAGATCTCGCCCATCAAAATGGAAGCGCGGCGCGGCGAGGACCTCTTCGCGGCGCCTGCCGAGGTAACCCTGAAGTTGCGCGACGGACGCACGCTGCACAAACGTGTCGAAGTCGTCAAAGCCAGTCCCGGCTATCATCTCACGGCCCAAGAGGTGCGCGAGAAGTTCGACTCGTGCGCCGAGCCGAGTCTCGGGAAGGCGGCATCGGAGCAGCTGTGGGATGCGGTATGGCGGCTCGATCGGATTCGGGACGTTCGCGAGCTGACGGCGCTGATGGTTGCGAAGACAATTGGAGCCGCCAGGTGAAACTCGATCTCGTCATCCGCAACGGCCTCATCTGCGGTACGGATCGAGAGCCGTTCAAGGGAAGTCTTGGAATCACGGGCGAGCGCATCGCGGTCTTGGCCGAAGGCGACACGGATCTGCCGGCATCGAGCGTCATCGATGCATCGGGACGATACGTGCTTCCCGGAATGATCGATCCGCACATCCACATCGGCCACGGCAATCCGCATCGCGAAGAATTTTGGAGCGAAGGGTGCTCCGCAATCATGGGCGGCGTCACGTCGATGTTTACGTATTACCGCCGCCATCCGTTCAACTACCTGGAGCTGGTGCCGAAGCTGATCGAAGAGGGCGAGCAAAACGCGCCCATC
>JBOHTT010000346.1:0-16479 GCA_050733775.1 Vulcanimicrobiaceae bacterium | reverse complement strand
GGCATAAGGTGCGAAAGAAGGCGCCGATGCAAGCTGGTGACAAGCCGTCCCTGTACGAACGACTCGGCGGCGTCTATCGCATCGCGGCGATCGTCGATGATTTCATCGACCGCATCACCGCCGATCCGCGACTGAATGCGAATCCGCGCTTGAAAGCCGCGAGCCAGCGCGATTCGGCGGCTGGTTTCAAATACCTCGTCACTGAAATGTTATGCTGGGCGACGGGCGGTCCGCAAAAGTATACCGGACGATCGATGGCCGATTCACATCGGCATTTGAACGTGAACGAAGGCGAATGGAATTATTTTATCGACGACTTCCGTCAGTCGCTCGTCAAATACGAAATTCCGCCGGCGGAGCAGCAGGAGCTCGTGGACTTGTTCGAACGGTCGCGAACGGAAGTCGTTAAGAAGTAGCGCGTCCCGGGGGCGACTTTTCAAGGAACCTCGCGCCGGAAAACTAAAACTACGCGCAGTCGCTGCCGTCAAATAGTCAATGGAGGTGTCAAAGTGGTCAGGAAAATGCCGTATGTCGCGATCGTAGGTGCCGGACTCGGTGCCGCCATCGGGGCGGGTCTCGGAAGCACGTTCGTGGGTGTCGTTTATGGAGGCATCGTCGGACTGGTTCTTGGCGCGTTTATGGACCGCCGCATCACGACGCGGGGTTGGATCGGAAAGTAATACGTAGCGGAACCAATTCGGAACCACGTAGGAACTAAAATCAATTCAATGCCCGCGGCTTGGCGTGCAGAGGGACGGGTGCTACCGCCGCTAATACCGCCGAGGACGCCTTGAGGGGATAAGACGTTGGCCCAAGAGCGCATACCCCAACCACGAATCGTCCAGTTCAAAGGATTAGGTCCGGGCTTTTGGCCCGTGACCATTATCATGCTGGCAATCAGCGTCGCCCTCGCCATCTACTGGTGCTACGGCGATATCGACTGGCTGATGCCGGGTTGGACCAATCCGGTCTCCGACCGCAGCAAGGACATCGACGATCTCGTCAAGTTCATGTCGGTGTTCGCGAGCGCCATCATGGTCTTCGTGACGGGCTACGTCATCTATTTCGTTGTCGCGTTCCGGGCGCGCCCTGGCGAACCGGCCGACATGATCGGCGTCCCGGTCCACGACTCGCCCAAGCTGGAGCTCTGGTGGACGATCCTTCCTTCGCTGCTGCTCGTCGCGCTGTCTGCGCTCAGCATCGTGGTGTGGTACAAGATCTACTTCGGGACTTCCGCGCCCGCGCTGACGGCGGAAGTCGTGGCGCATCAATTTTACTTCGAAGTGCGCTACCCCGGCATGAAGACCGGCGTCGCGACCAACAGCGAGCCGATGCATCTGCCCGTTGGCGTTCCGATTCGTCTGCTCATCACGTCAGGAGACGTGATTCACCAATTTTGGGTTCCCGAGCTGCGCCTGAAGACGGCCGGCGTTCCCGGTCTCGTACAGAACCTCAACTTCACCCCCGACCATACCGGTACGTATGACATTACGTGCACCGAGTTCTGCGGTGCCGGCCACAGCGTGATGCAAGGCAGGATCAGTTTCGATACCGTGCCGGTCTTCAACAAGTGGCTGGATGATAAGAAGAAGGCGGAAGCCGCCGCGGGCGCTCCGATCGCACTGTCGGGCGGCGACGCGGCCGCCGGCAAAGCGCTGTTCGCGTCGAAGTGCTCGGCGTGCCACAACAACCCGCCGACGCCGTTCGATCAGAAGCTGGTCGGTCCGGGCCTGTTGCACATCACCGACGACCCGGCGCACCCGAACCTCGTGACCGGCAAGCCGCCGACACCCGAAAATATCGCCGGCATCCTCCAGAACGGATTCAGCGGCGACATCGGGACGATGCCGAACCGTCAGGCCAACGGCCTCGCCGATAAAGATATCGCCAACCTCGTCGCTTACCTCGTCAGCCTCAAGTAACTCACCGGAGAGAGACGTCTATGCATACCGAGCATACCGAGCACGAAGAAATCCACGAAGACCACGGTCATATCCATCCCGCACCGAAGGGATTCATCCAGAAGTACGTCTTCTCGCTGGATCACAAGGTGATCGGGTTCCAGTACTTCTTCACTGGAATTTTCATCATGCTCATCGCGGGTTCGTTTGCGGAGCTGATGCGGTTGCAGTTGACGTCGCCCGCAGGCGCCATCATGAACCATACTCAGTACAATGAGATGTTCACGATGCACGGCACGGCGATGGTCTGGCTGGTGATAATCCCGCTCGTTACCGGAGCGATCGGCAACTTCGTGATGCCGCTGCAGATCGGAGCGCGCGACGTCGCGTTCCCGTGGCTGAACATGGCCAGCTTCTGGATCTTCCCGATCGCAGCGCTGACGCTATTCAGCTCGATGCTCTTCGGCGGCCCGCATGCCGGCTGGACGGAGTATCCGCCCATCTCTCTCGCGGACGGAACCGCCGGCGCCCTGTGGTGTGCGGCGATCTTCATCATCGGCATCAGCTCGACGATGACCGGCATGAACTTCATGGTGACGATTCAGAAGATGCGCGCGCCGGGAATGACCTGGACGCGCATGCCGCTGTTCTGCTGGGCGACGTTCGCCACGGCGCTGATGAACATGTTCGCGACGGTCGCGTTGTCGGTTGCGACGGGCGCCCTCTTCCTCGAGCACGTCTTCAACGTGCCGTGGTACGATCCGACCCGCGGCGGCAGCCCCGTGCTCTTCGAGCACATGTTCTGGTTCTATTCGCATCCCGCCGTCTACATCTTCATCATCCCTGCGTTCGGCGTGGTGTCCGAAGTATTGCCGGTCTTCGCGCGCAAGCCGATCTTCGGCTACAAGATGATCGCGTTTTCGTCGATGGCGATCTCGCTGCTCGCATTCTGCGTGTGGGCGCACCACATGTTCCCGAGCGGTCTTGCTCCGTGGCTGCAAATGCCGTTCATGCTCTTGACGTATGCGATCGGCGTTCCAACCGGCATCAAGATCTTCTCGTGGATGGCGACGCTGTGGGGTGGCCGCATCCACCTCACGACCGCGATGCTTTACGCGGTCGGCTTCCTCATAACGTTTAGCTTCGGCGGGCTCACCGGCGTGTACTTAGCGTGCGTGCCGTTCGACCTGCACGAGCACGGAACGTACTTCGTCGTCGGCCACTTCCATTACGTGGTTGCGGGCGGCGCCGTCATGGGATTGCTCGCATCGATACCGTTCTGGTATCCGAAGGCAACCGGCCGGATGCTGGATGAGACGATGGGCAAGATCGGCTTCTGGCTGTTCTTCATTGGCCTCAACGGCACGTTCGGTCCGATGCACTGGCTCGGTCTAGAAGGCATGCCGCGGCGCTACGCTTCGTATGAAGTATTCGCCAAGGCATTCCCGGACGCGCAGTTCTGGAATCAATTCGAGACCGCGTGCTCGTTCTTGATGGTCGCTTCCGTCGGGCTCTTGGTTTACAACATCCTGTGGAGTCTGAAGAACGGCGTCGTTGCCGGCATTAACCCATGGGGTGCTCGTACGCTCGAATGGACGATCAGCTCGCCGCCGCCGTACTACAACTTCAAGAACATCCCGCACGTATACGACGCGCCGTACGATTATAGCCAGCCGCTGCCGTACGACAATCTCGACAACGACCAGCCCATGTACCCCGAATTCGGGCGGGTCACCATGCCGATTCCGCTGTCGACGGCCGGGGCGGGAGCGCACTAGATGGCAACCGCGACGGCAGGCCATCTCGACGGTCACGCGGCGGTACGCGCACGCTTCAACGACGTCGATCCGGTCTATCGGGAGATACGCGAACTCCGGCTCTTCGGATTCGTGCTCTTCCTACTCAGCGACTGCATCCTGTTCGGCTCGTTCATCTTCGCGTACGTCTACCTACGGCTCTCGGCGCCGACGTGGCCGCCGTATCTGGCCGGACACCAGCTGCAGTGGTTCGACACCAGCTTCGCCGCGTTCAACTCGATCGTTCTGTTCGGGTCCGGCGTCACGATGCACTTTGCGCTCGAGAACTGGAAGCATCTGAATCGTCAAAAGTTCTTCCTGTGGCTGATCGCGACGATCGTCCTGGGTTTGGGATTCCTGGGAGGTCAAGCGCACGAGTGGTCCGGCGTTTTGGGGCAAGGCATCACGTGGTCGAACACGACCATGGGCTCGGCATTCTTCTGCCTGACCGGCCTGCACGGTCTCCACGTCTTCATCGGCACCGTGTTCCTGACGATCTTGGGACTCCAAGCGCACCACGGCGTCTATACCGGATCCAAATATCAGGGACTCGTGTCGGGGACGCTGTACTGGCACTTCGTCGACGTCATCTGGGTATTCTTGTTCATTCTGTTCTACATTTGGTGAGGCGATGGACACTTTTAAAATAATCGCGCTCGTCGGCGCAATAATCGTAGGAGTCGTCGCTTTCGTTCAGCTCAAGAGCGATTGGCGGGCGAAAGGTCTCGATGCATCGGTCACCAAGGTGCTGCTCGGGCTCATGGCGATCGGCTGCGTGCTGGTGTTCTTCGCTTCCATCAACATTTTGGGGTATCGCGGATAATGCACGATCATAACGGACACGGTCACGGTTCTCACGGCGGCGACCATCGCGGTCCGCTCGTTCCCGCATCGTCGAACATCGGCGTCGGCGGCTCGGTAATCTTAGTCGTCGCGATTCTGACGTCGATCATGCAGGGCTCGTTCGTCGTCGGCTCGTCGAGGGACATGCACATCTGGCAGCCCAGCGCCGCGCTCGCCCAAGGCACGGCACCGTGGTCGCCGCAGGATCCGGATAAGCTCGTACTGCCGCCTTACTCGGCGCAGTAGTAATCTTTTAGCACCTTAGTTCTGTTTTTTGCCGCGCGCTTTGTCGTGCGCGGCGACACCGATGCCGAACGGCGCGATGTCGGTGGGCAGCACACCCGTCGAGCGACCGTCGATCTTATGAATTCCACCAAACGGCGTGAATTCGACGATGACCGGCCACGTGTCTTGGTCGCCAATCGCAGACGGCCATTCGCGGAGTTGCCACTCGCCGAGCTCTTCGCGATCGGCGCTCAAAACCGCGACGTGAAATTCCGGCGGAAGACCTTTCGTCTTCTGCGCGCGACGATAACGAACGTATCCGTCGACGACGAGTACGGGTGTAAACGTCTCGAGTAATGCGCGCGTCGCCGGCACCATGAGCGCGATCGAATAAATAACGAACGCGAGCGCAGCCATACCAAAAATCGGCGCAACGAACAGCCACATATCTTGATGGCGCATGCGCATGCCGATCGGCAAAAATGCGAAGAACAAGCCGAGAAAGAACGGCTCGATTGCAATCGTTAGCCGGCCAAGCCAGCCGCGGAGCACGACTCGGCGTTCGTCGCGAGTCCATGGACGTGTCGCAACCTGTGATGGATCCCGATGGTGCCGGGGGGAGCGACGCATGGGTTTAGGTCGTTCCCAGTTCGCGTTACGTGGCTCGCCTCCTCGGGAGACCTGGCGGAGTGGAATCGCACCCTCGCGAACGGATGAAGAAGAGATGAATCGTGCCGCTATTTGGTCTTGTGTTTTGGTGCTCGGAGTGCTGCTCGTTCCCGCAGTTGCGTCGTCACATCCGCAACGCGTCAGCGGCCTCATCCTCAGTGTGCTGGCCGGGGAGCATAAGCTCGTCGTGCGTTGCGATGCGACAAACGGGAAGCCCGAGGAGACCAAGCTGTTCGTGTTGTCGCGGCGCGTCAGTGTGGAAGCGGTTCACGCTGGAGATCGCATCGTCGGGCTGATTGACGACGATGCGAAGCCGGCCGTGCTCGACGAAGTCGAGGTAACGCCTGCGGCAGCTCCGCCGAATGCGGTGCACGTCGTCGTACCGCTATCCATAGGCGACAAGATGCCGCCGACCGAGTTCGTCGATCAGCGCGGAAAGAAGTTCAGCTTAGACGATTTTCACGGCAAATCGGTCGTGTTGTCGTTCATTTATACGCGGTGTAAAGATCTCAACGAATGTCCGCTCCTTACGAGTCATTTTGCGGTCTTGCAGAAAGAGCTCGCAAACGGCCCTTACCATCTCGTCGAGATGACGCTCGATCCGGTTTACGATACGCCCGCGATTCTCACCAAGTACGGGAAACGCTACGGCGCGAATCCCGAGCGATGGACGTTTGGTACCGGCGATGCGAGCACGGTGTTGGATTTCGATCGTCGCTTCGGGCTCGATCCTTTTGCCGACCCGCGAGTCGGCCTGATCCATACCGAACGCACCGTGCTGATCGACAAGAACGCGTACATCTTGGATTACGTCGATCTCGCCGGTTGGAATCCCCCCGACATCGTAGCGCGGCTGCGTCCTTCAGCTCATCCCGAGAATTTGCTCGATCGGTTCGATTTCTATCTGTCGCGAGCCACCGTCGCGATTTGCGGAAACGGTGCGACCGGCTTCAACGGCGTCGAAGATCTCGCGATTATTCTCGCGATTTTGGGCTCCGTGACGTTCGTGCTCAGCCGCGTCGCGCGGTTTATCTTTAAGAAGGAACCCGCAGCCCGGAGCTAACCGCCGGCATCTCTGACACGCGCTCCGCGTCGAGCGACGCGAATACGGTTGCGATGACGAACGACAAGAACGTGAGAACCGCGTTCGCGGCGTGCGCGAGACGCAGCGGCGTGGGCATCAACAAGACGACGTTGAGGCCGCCGAGCGCGATCTGCAACAGCATCAGACCGAGTCCAACATGGAGCGCGCGACGGGGCCTGGGCGAAACGCGCGGCACGAGCATCATCGCGGCGACCGCAACGACGACGAACGAGAATGCGAGGATCCGATGCATCATCTGCAGATCTTGCGGAACGTTCTGACCCAGAAATCCCGGCCCACAGCCGGGTACCGATGGACATGCTAAACCGAAGCCGCTCGAGCTGACGAAAGCACCGGCGCACATCGTCACAAAGAGCCACGCCGTTGCGAGGAAAAGCGGGCCCGTACCGCGCCAGCCGAACGACGGCGGCTCGCCGCGCTCGCCGCGCGCGAAGGAGAGGACGGCGATCGAGGTGAGGGTCGCCAGCAAGAGCATCGCGGTGCCCCAATGGATCATCACGGAGATCGGGCTGTTGGCGAGCGCGATCGTGGCGCCGCCGATGAGCACCTGCAGTACGAAGACGCCACCGAGGGCGATCAAAAGTCCGTGCAATGCCGGAATCTGCGAGCGCACGCGCAGACCGGCCGCAATCACGCTTGCGATCACGAGCGTCTCGATCAACGCAATAAGACGATGCGTCCATTCATAGACGACGCCGCCGTGCAGTACCGGCACGATTGCGCCGCGGCAAAGCGGCCAGTCCGGACACGTCATGCCGGCCTGATTGATGCGCGTCCAGCTGCCGAGCATCGCGAGACCGAATGCCACGACAACGCCGCCGACGGCGAGAACGCGAAACGTCTTCATGACGGACCGAATTCGCTTTTAGCGGACCGCTCCTTCTTGCAAGCGCGCTTCTCCGGCGTAAACGTTGAAGCCCGTACCGCGCACGAAGCCGACGAGCGTCATGCCGAATTCGCGTGACAGAGCGACCGCGAGGCTGCTTGGCGCCGACACCGCGCATACGGCCGCAACGCCGGCGACGAGGCTCTTTTGCACGATCTCAAAACTCGTCCGCCCGCTGACCATCACGATGCAATCGTGAAGCGGCAGCTTCCCCGCGACGAGCGCCCAGCCGATCAACTTGTCCAGCGCGTTGTGACGTCCGACGTCTTCGCGCAGCGCGAGGAGATTGCCGCCGGCATCAAAGAGCGCGGCTGCGTGCAAGCCGCCCGTGCTCGCAAAGACGCTTTGCGCCGCGCGCAGTTTTTCCGGTAAGGATGTGATCACGTCGGCCTGCAAGCGCGGTCCGTCGCCTAAGGCCGGAACGTCGCGCAAACGCAGCGCTTCGATGCTGGCCTTGCCGCACACGCCGCACGCGCTGGTCGTCAGAAAATGACGCTCGAGGCGCTCCAGGTGCGGCCAGGCCGAGGTCGCGAGCTCCACGTTGACGATGTTGTAGCGCTGCGCTTCTTCGATATCGCGGTCGACGCAATAGGAAAGGCTGCGGATCTCGCTTTTGGTTTTGAGGACGCCTTCGTTGTGCAGGAAGCCTGCGACGAGCTCGAAGTCGGCGCCCGGAGTGCGCATGGTGACGGCGAGCGTGCGCGATTCGCCGGCGAGCGAAAGGCGAATCTCCAGCGGTTCCTCGGTCGCGACGTCGTCAAAGCGTTCGCGAGCGGCGCCGTCCTCCACGGCGACGATGCGAAACTCGCTCTTTGGACCTGGTCGTTCTGGCTCGAAATCGAGCGAATCAGAATTGCGCGCTGAAGATCACCACGAACCGAAGAATGAGCACGCCGAGGATTACGGCGATCGCTCCGAGTGCGCTCGCGCCGCTCGCAACGTTCGTGGCCGCGATCGCGCCGCCCGAAGCGGTGAAACGAATGCGTCCCCGGTTGACGAACCCGAAGATCGGCGGAACGAAGCTGGCCAACACCAGGATCCATAAGATTACCCATGGCATTGACGTTTCACGCCACAGCTGCCCTGCATTGCTAAGCGTGACGAACAGCGACACGAGCATGATGAGCTCAAGCAACACGAAGTAAGCGTCGGCGGTTTCAAGCCGGCTTTCCGTCGCGAGCGCATCGTCGGCGCGATAGCGCGACATCAAAGCGAGGAAGGCGGCGGATGCGCTCAGCGCTGAGGCGACGAAGACTCCGCCGATGGCGTAACTGTCGCTCCAGACCGGCTGATTGGAAACGCTCAGGACGACGCCCGTATACGATGCCAAGAACAGCGCGATCAGCGAGCCTATAACGTTCCATACGATCATCCCGTCCGCGACGCTGCGATCGTTGCCGCGTTTGCCCAGGACCTCGAGGAACGATACAAGTGCGAAGATGCTGAAGAGCAGCAGCGCCCAGCTGCCGATTGAGATCGGCGACCAAAGCTTGAAGTTGAGTCCAGTCGAGCCCGGCGTCGTGTTTATCAGCATGTGCCAGAAGCGCATCGGCTGACCGAGGTCGATCGTGAGAAATGCGGCGCAAACGACGCACAGCGGGAACGCCCATACGAACGCAATGCGTGCCGTCGCTTCATCGCGCGGCGTTCCCCAGAGACGCAACATCGTCGCAAGCGTATAGGAGCCGCCGGCGATACCTGCTGTGAAGAAGTAGAGCGCGATCCAATATTCCCAATGCGGCGATTGGACGAAGTGCTCAGCCATCTTACGCGCTCCTATCCCGTCCCGAGTCGGCCCCACCGCGTCGAATTGCGATCATGCCGGCAAGCACACCGACTGCAGCCGTGATAAACGCTCCGAGATAGCCTTTGGCGTTGTTGCGGCTCGGCAGCTGCGCGTTTTGCGCATTGGGCAAACCGTACACTTCGGGTTTGTCCATCAGTAAGAAGAAGGCGCCGAGACCTCCGTACACCGACCCGTCGCGTCCGTACAGCTGCGCTTTGTCGTAGCCTTGCGCTTTGAGCGTCGCGAGGCGATCGTCGGCCTTCTTTTGCAGCGCGGTGAGCCCGCCGAATTGAATTGACTGCGTCGGGCATGCCTTCGCGCATGCCGGCGTCATGTTCGCTTGGAGGCGGTCGTAGCAGAAGGTGCACTTGCCGACGACGCCTGTCTGCTCGTTGAAGCCGATCGCGCCGAACGGGCACGCCGAGATGCAATCGCGGCAACCGTTGCACACGTCCGGCTGAATGTAGATCGTATTGTACTCAGTCTTCACGATCGCGTTGGTCGGACAAACCTCCATGCAGCTTGCATTGTTGCAGTGCTTGCAAATATCCGACATCATCAGCCATGCGGCGCCGTTGCCTTGGATGATGTTCGGTGACTCCGGAACGAGATCGATGAACTTGACGTGCCGGTAGTTTTGCGCATCAAGCTTACCCGTGTTGTCGTAACCGCCCATGAACTCCGGCGTGTCGCCGGGAAGCTGATTCCACTCTTTGCACGCGACCTCGCAAGCTTTGCATCCGATGCAAACGCTCGTGTCGGTGAAAAATCCAACCGGTTCTTGCATGGCTTAAAACCCCATAAGATTCGGCACGATTTTGGAGAGGCCGCGCTCAGCGGCATAGAGGTTGAGGGGAATCGCGGCAATCTCGTCCACGATCGGCACGGCACGTGCATTGCGCTCGAGATCGACGTTGAGGAGAAAGTGCTTGCACGAACGGCAGCCGTCGATGCGCAGGTGCGGGAATTGCGCGGGCTCGGCGTTCTTGCGTGCTTCCGGATCGGTGCGCGCTTTGATGATTTGCTCGGAGAGCTCGGCTTGCGTCGTGCCAACCTCACCGAGCACCACGAGCGCCTTGGTCTCCGTCTCGCCGCAGTTCGCGCACGTAAGACGCGAGAACGGCCACGCGGTCGCGCATCGCGAGCATACCAGATGACGGCGCGCGGTCACGAGATCTTCGGGCGACGGTGCAAACGTGCTCAGCTGCGGGAGCCCGCCGCACGCCGGGCAATGCCGTTCGTCTACGCTCGCGGGACGTTCTATCGCATCCGGGCCGAGCGCTTCGAGAATTGGTCCCGTGGCAGCGCGTGCCAAATACCGCTCGACCGCAGGCTGCGAATCGCCGCGCAACCATGTTTCGATCATCGGTTCGAGCTCCGCTTCGTGGAAGCTCGACAGCACCGACTCCGTCATCGCAGGCGGTCCGCCGGCAACGCTGATCTCGACGATCGCGCCGAGCGATTTTTCGGCAACGTACGCCGCAAGTTGCTTCGATGCCGGACGATCCTCGAGGGCACGCTCGAAGATGCGTTCCTGCGCGTCGAGCAGCGCAGCATAGAACCCGAGAACTTCCGCTGCAAACGGCCAGGTCACGGCGAGCTCTCTCGCGCGCTCGCGTCGCTGCGACCAACGTGCGTCGAGCACGGGTTGAAGCATCAGACGCCCCTTAAGCTTTCTCGATGTTGACGAGGAAGGCTTTGGTTTCCGGAGTTCGCGAGTTAGCGTCGCCGACGAACGGCGTCAGGGCATTGGCAAGCCAATATTTCGATTGTTCGGGGCGTTTCTCGGCTTCGATGCCGACGAAACCCCAGTGAATCGGAATGCCGACTTGGTACACCTTCGTCCCACCAAGGTCGAGTTGACCCACGCGGTTCGTGACCAACGCTCGCACGTGCATCTGGCCGCGCTTCGAACGCACCCAGACGTAGTCGCCGTTCTTGATGCCCTTGTCTTGCGCGAGAGCGCTGGGAATCTCAATGAACGGTTCCGGCTGGAGGGCGACGAGATGCTCGACCTGCTGCGTGAGGAAGTGTTCGTGCTCGGTGACGCGATACGTGGTCGCAATATACGGGAAGTCCGCGCTCGTTCCGAATCGATCCTGACGGCCTGCAGCTTTGTCGTACACGAAAACCGCCGGATTGTTTTGCACGTCGGGATGGAGCGCGTTCTTGACCGGCGACTCCATCGGTTCGTAATGCTCGGGGAACGGACCGTCGACGAGCGCGTTCGAGAAGAGCCGGCCCGTGCCCTCACCGTTCATGATGAACGGCAGCCAGGCTTTGGGATCGTGCGGGCTCATGGCCGGCGGATAGTCTGGAACGTCGCCGACCCACTTCGTGCCATTCCATTTGATGCCGGGACGCTGCGGATCCCAGGGATTTCCATTGATGTCCGCCGAGGCGCGATTGTACATCACGCGCCGGTTGAGCGGCCAGCTCCAGGCCCACTGCGGATAGTAACCCATCCCGGTCGGATCGTTTTTCGCCGGATCTTGCACGCCGCTGCGACGCTTCATCATGTTGCCTTTTTCGGTGAAGCTGCCCGTGTAGATCCAATCGCCCGAGCTGGTCGAGCCGTCGTCCATCAGCTTCGCGAAGGTTGCGAGCTGTTTGCCCGTCTTGAGATCCTTGCCGTTGATCTCTTTGGCGAGCTCCTCGAAATCCGGCTTGTGCGGATCCTTGTAGTCCATGGTCATCGCCATGATCGGATCCGGGAATTTCCCGCCTTCCTTTTGATACAGCGCTTTGACGCGCAGGAAGAGCTCGGCGGTGAGCCAGTGATCGTGCATTGCCTGGCCCTGCGGTGGAATGACTTGATCTTTCCACTGCACCCAGCGGCCGCTGTTGACGAAGTTGCCGGATTTCTCGATCCAGTGCGTCGTCGGCAGCATGAAGATCTCGGTCTGGATCTTGGTAGGATCCATACCGGGGCCTTTCCAGAACTCGGAGCTCGTCGTCGGAAACGCGTCCATGACGACGAGGAATTTCAGGTTCGAAAGCCCTTGTAGCACTTGATTCGAGTCTGGCCCGATGCTCGTCGCCGTCATCCCGGAGAGGAAGACGCCCTCCATCTTGCCTTGGATCGATTGATCCCAGATCGTGATCCACGACGAGTTTCCGTCGGGCTTCGGAATGTAATTGAACGCGAAGTCGTTCGCGGCGGTCGCTTTGTCGCCGTACCACGCCTTCATCAGGCTGACCAAAAACTTTTTGTAGTTGGTCCCAAAGTAGTTCCACGAATTCGGATCGAGCTTCTTCGGCGGGCTGGCTTTGAGATAATCGGCCATGTTCTTTTGGCCGGGCGCCGGAATCTTGAGATAGCCCGGCAGGATCTCCCACGAAATCGCATGATCGGTGTTGCCCTGAATGTTGGCGTGACCGCGCTCGGCGTTCATGCCGCCGCCCGGACGACCCATGTTGCCAAGCAGCAACTGCAATAACGCGGCGGAGCGAATCAATTGGACGCCGGTCGTGTGTTGCGTGAGGCCGACCGCGTACACGAACGTCATCACCTTGTCGGGCCGGCCCATCTCGCCGACCATATCGGCAATTTTCAGAAAGTCTTCTTTTGGAATTCCCGTGATGGTTTGCACCATCTCGGGCGTATAGCGCGCATAGTGCGTTTTCATCAGCTGGAGGACGCAGTGCGGGTTTTGAAGCGTCATGTCGCGCTGCGCGAAGCCGTCACCGCCGACAATGTAGTTCCAAGCCGTCGGACCGTAGGCTTTCTTCGCAGGATCCCAGCCGTTGAACATGCCGTCTTTGAATCCGTAGCCCGGATTTACGAGAAACGACGCGTTCGTATAATGCTTGACGTACTCGTCGTGATACTTGCCGTTTTGCAGCACATAGTTCATGATCCCGCCGAAGAGCGCAACGTCTGTTCCGGTACGGATGCGCAGATACATATCCGAGACGGCCGACGTACGCGAGAAGCGCGGGTCGATGTGGATCATCTTCGCGCCGCCGCCCTTGCCGGGGCCGCGCTTGGGATCCAGCTTGGCATGCATGAAATGCTGGAATCCGACAGGATGCGCTTCCGCCGGATTGGCGCCGGCGATGAGAATGACGTCGGCGTTCCGGATGTCGCGCCAGTGGTTCGTCATTGCTCCCCGTCCGAATGTGGCGGCCAAACTGACCACCGTGGGACCGTGTCAAACCCTGGCTTGTTGTTCTATATGTGTGACGCCGAGTGTGCGAAAAACTTTTGTCGCGAGGTAGCCTTCCTCGCTGCTATACGCGGCGCCGCCGGCGAACGCGATCCCGTCCACGCGATTGACCGTGTTGCCTTTCGCATCGACGGTCACAAACGTGTTGTCGCGTGAATCTTTGACGTGTCGCGCGATCTTGTCGAGCGCGTCGTCCCACGAGAGTTTTTGCCATTCGGTGGCGCCGGCGGGCCGATACATCGGCTGCTCGACGCGGCGCGCAGATACCGCCAGCTGCATCGCGGTCGCGCCCTTCGGGCATAGACGTCCTTCGTTGATCGGGCTGTCGGGGTCGCCTTCGATCTGCAAGAGCTGCACGTCGTTGCCGACTTGCCGCGTGTACGCGATCATCGAGCATCCGACCGCGCAATACGGACAGATCGAATGCGATTCGGTCGCCCCCGCGATCCGAAGCTGGCGCTTGATTTCAGTCGCTTTCGCGACGTCGAAGCCCAGCTCGGAAGTCGTCAGGATTACCCCCGCTCCGGCTCCCGCCAACTTGAAAAAGTCGCCGCGTGTCACCTTAGCCACGGTAAACCTCCCCTCGAGAGGGACGACCGAAATCTGACGAGTGGCTTCTGGCGTTGAGAAGCGCCTCCTTTTTCACCGCGGAACGCTGGCTGAACCGTAGAGGAGAGGGGGCCGGCCCTAGTCCTCGATCACCACAGGCGCCGTATCTTCGTGCTGGTCTTCCACTGCCTCGTGTTGCCGTAGGCGACGCTTGAGCTCTTCGATACGTGCTTGCAGGCGTTGATATCGGTCCACGATGACGTCCTGTGCGGCGTACGCGCCGGCATTGCGCATGCGTTCGATCTTCAAATTTCGCATCGATTCGGCCAGCTCGAAATGCTCGCTTGAATACTGCCGCTGCAACGTATAGAGCGCTTCCGTTCGTTCGCGAAGCTGCGCCTCGGACGTGCGCAGACGCTCCTCGAGCTCATGCAGTTGTTGACGCGATACATCGTCGCTGACTGCAGCTTCGAGCTTCTGCGGCTCCATGCGAAGCCATCGCTTAAAATTCACGACGCAGCCGAGGCGAGGCGACGCACGATACGTTCTTCGCGCTCCAGGTCCGCGGCACGCTCGTGTATCGTGCCCTCGTCGACGTTCGCTGCTTCATCGAGCGCGCTTCGTACCGCCGCTTCGGCGGCAATCAAACGCCGCTGTGCCGATGCTGTCAGCTCTCGTGCGATGCGATCGAGTTCTCGATGGGCGGCGTACCGTAAACGTCCGCGGCGCGCGTCGAGCCGCTCGCGGACGGCGTTCGGAAGCCGTTGTCGCAAGATTTCGGCGCGCAGCGCGCGCGGAAGCAAGTTCGTGCCGCCCTTGACGACGATCTCGAGTCCCGTATCGGCAATGCGCTCCTTTGGCAGAGAGATCCCAGGCAGTTCGAATGCTTCGAGCTCCGCCTGCGGAATCGTCTCATGCACGTTGACTGCGTCGAGGCCAAGCTGCACGATCTCGCGCTCTAGCTCCGCCACCCGCGCCAAGACCATTTCAGCCGCTTCGCGCATTTGTCCATCGATCGTTTGAGCGACCTCCGTCAGCCATGAAGATACTTCTCCGGCGGTGGCGGCTTCCAAGTCGCTTTCGAACGACGTCGTATCGCCGGTGTCTACACCCGCCGATAACCGCGAGATGAGCGTCGCGCACGAGCGCTGTAAGCGCTGTTCGAGCAAGCCGTCGATGCGAAGTACGCCGCCGCGCATCGCGCGCTCGATTTGGAGTCCTAGGTCGTCTGCCCTCGTGTGCACGTCGTTCGAGAGCTGCTCGAAGTGCCGTTTTGCGTTGCGGCGCTCTTCGACGGGCATGAGCAGCGCATGCCGCTTGAGCCGCAGCATAATCCCGAGCCTCTCGCTCAGCGACGCGCATTTGCGTGCCAGCGATCGTTCCCGAATCGAATCGCGGTCTCGAGCAACAAAATGGCGAAACTCCCGGAGGAAGGAGCCGAACCGAGGCTCCTCCACGCCGAGTTTTCGGGCGCGAAGCGCCTCTTTCGCACTCAGAACGAAAACCTGGGGTTCGAAGCCGAGCGCTTTCTCCAACTGCGTTTTTGTGAAACAAACCAGCTCGTGCTGTTGCTCCGCAAGTAGGTCCGCTTTGTTGTAGACGACGAAAAGGCGTTCCGCCGCTTCTCGGACTTCCTTTGCGAAGTGAATCTCGGCTTCACCGATCGGCGGTTCGGGCGCGACGACGAGAATTGCGAGGTCCGCCTCGCGAAGCGCGTCACGCGCGGTGTCCGTGTTGTGCACGAAAGTCGATGCAATTCCAGGCGTATCGACGAGCCGCAGGCCCTTCAGCAACTCTACTGGGAGCTCGACGTCGACGCGGGCGACGCGCAGGCGATTATCCGGATTCTCGGCTTCCGTAACGTACGAACCAATGTCGCCGAGCGCGATTGTCATCGATCCGCCGTCTCGAAAGCTCACGACCGCCTGCGGCACGAGTCCGTGATGAATCATCGTAGGGACCGACGTCAGCGGTAGGACACCGGTCGGCAAGAGATCTTGACCGACCAGCGCGTTGAGGAACGTGCTCTTGCCGCGTTTGAACTGGCCGGCGACTAATACCGTCAATTCGTTCGCGTGGACGCGATCGGCGAGCCATTGCGACTCGCGCACGATTCCTTCGTCGCCGTGACGTTTGGCTATAGCGTTGATCGTTTCAAGGGCTGAGATCTCCATGTACCTCCTGCGCAAGCTCGGCAAATGTGCAGCACAGGAGTCATCAGCCCGGAGGGCGCTTACGGTGAACTCCATCACCGTCGGTAAAATCTTGTCCAGGTAATCCACTTGCTCCTCGTGCAATACGCCGCAATGCCCTCAAGGCTGCTCGTCATACGGCACGGTCACGTCGAGGGGATCGACCCGGTGCGTTTTCGCGGGCGGCGAGATCTGCCGTTGACGGCGATGGGGCTCGCACAAGCGCAAGCCGTCGGGCGCCGCATCGCCGCCACGTGGCAGCCGCGTGCGATCTACGCAAGCCCGTTGTCGCGCACGATCGTGACCGCGGAGAAAATTGCAGAGCACTTCGGCCACAGTGTTGAGCGAGAGCCAGGTC
>JBOHTT010000345.1:0-3073 GCA_050733775.1 Vulcanimicrobiaceae bacterium | reverse complement strand
ATATTCGACGTTTGCACTGAGCTGATGCAGAAGATTCAGCAGATTCCTCAGCCAGTGATCGCAGAAGTTTCCGGCATCGCGACGGCAGCAGGATGCCAGCTCGTTGCGACGTGCGATCTCGCGATCGCATCCGAAGAGTCGCGCTTTGCGACGCCGGGTGTAAAGATCGGGCTGTTCTGCACGACGCCCATGGTGGCGCTCACGCGCGCGATCGGCCGCAAGCGCGCCATGGAGATGCTGGTGACGGGCGAGTTCATCGATGCAAAGACGGCCGCAGAGTGGGGTTTGATCAACCGCGCCGTCGCTAAAGATCGCCTGCACGACGAAGCGCTCACGCTCGCGCGCAAAGTTGCGGAAGCGAGCAAGTTCGTGATCGGCCTCGGAAAAGCGGCGTTCTACGCGCAAATCGACCTCGATCAGCCGAAAGCGTACGCCTACGCGAAAGAGGTCATGAGCATGAACGCGCTTGCGGCGGACGCGCAAGAAGGCATGTGCGCTTTCGTTGAAAAGCGCCCGCCGCAATGGAGTGAATAGCCCTCGTTGTCATGGTGAGCGGAGCGAGCGTAAGCGAGCGGAGTCGAACCACAGAGAAATAACCGAGGGCCGAGATAATCTCGGCCTTCGACCTTCTGCGCTGTCCCTCGACTACGCACAGTTCGCCTCAGGGCGAACTGTGCTACGCTCGGGATGACAATATTTAGGCCAGAGCTTGCTCTAGGTCCGCGAGGATGTCGTGGATGTTCTCGATGCCGACCGAAAGACGGATCGTGTCGTCCGTGACTCCGCTTTCTTTCTGCTCCTGTGCGGTAAGCTGTTGATGCGTCGTCGTCGCCGGGTGAATCACCAGCGACTTTGCATCGCCGACGTTGGCAAGATTCGAGAAGAGCTTTAAACGGTCGATGACAGCACGCGCTTCTGCCTCGCCGCCGGCGATGCCGAAAGTCAGAATCGCGCTGGAGCCGTTCGGAAGATATTTCTGCGCACGCGCGTGCGCGTGATGGCTCGGCAATCCCGGGTACGCGACCCACTTCACCTTGGTATGCCGCTCCAAGAACTCCGCAACCGCGAGCGCGTTTTGCGAATGCCGCTCGATGCGCAGCGCGAGCGTTTCGAGCCCTTGCAGGAACAACCACGAATTGAACGGCGCTTGTGCCGCGCCCAGGTCGCGCAAGAGCTGCACGCGCGCCTTGATCACGTACGCCAGCGGCCCGAACACCGGCTGGTATTGGATTCCGTGATACGAGGGATCCGGCTCGACGAAGTCGGCAAACTTGCCGGAGCCGGCCCAGTCGAATTTTCCCGCGTCGACGATCAAGCCGCCGATCGACGTGCCGTGACCGCCGATGAACTTCGTCGCCGAGTGCGTGACGACGTCGGCGCCCCATTCGATCGGCCGCAGCAGATACGGCGTCGCGAGCGTGTTGTCGACGATGAGCGGAATCTTGTTGTCGTGCGCGACCGCGGCGATTGCCTCGACGTCCAGAACGTCGATCCTCGGATTGCCGATGGACTCGCCGAAAATGGCCTTCGTATTCGGACGAATCGCGCGCGCAAAGGTGTCAGGCTTGGAAGGGTCGACGAACGTCACGTCGATGCCGAGCTTCGGGAGCGTATGACTGAAGGCGGAATAGGTCCAGCCGTAGAGCGATGCGGAGCTGACGACGTGATCGCCGGAACGCGCCAAATTCAGGATCGAGTACACCGTCGCAGCCTGGCCGCTGGAAAGTCCCAGTGCGCCGACGCCCTTTTCGAGCGCGGCAACGCGCTGCTCCAACACGTCGGTCGTCGGATTCATGATGCGCGTGTAGATGTTGCCGAATTCTTTGAGCGCGAAGAGACGCGCGGCATGCTCGGTGTCGTCGAACAAATATGACGTCGTCTGGTAAAGCGGGACCGCGCGCGACTTGGTCGTCGGATCGCCGCTATGACCGCCGTGAATCGCGACGGTTTCGAAGCTCGGTGGCCGCTCTTGGGTCGTGGTCGTCATGACGGTTCCTTTGTATCAAGTTCGTAGGTAGGGAGAGATCCGAGAAGAGGAAGGCGCGGCGCACGCGCCGTGCATTCTCCGAAATCGGTGGGCGAAAGCGATTGCGCTTGCCAGCGCGAACGGCGGCGCGCAATCTCGGCAAGATCGCTCAGCACGGCGGATGCCGTGGCTTCGCGTCCCGCACCGTGGCCCGAAAAGGACAGCGTTCCGGAGTACGCGCCCGCGACGCGAACGATATTTTCCGGCCCGCGCAAACGCGCGAACTCGTGATCCTGCGGCACGAGCACCGGTGCGACGAGCGCTTCGAGTGCAGCGTTCTTCGTGCGCCGCAGTAAGCTGAGCGGCACGATCGCGGCGCCGCAGCGCTTGGCGTCGTCAAAATGTTCGCGCGTGAGCGTACGAATGGACGTGCGCGCGATGCTTTCGGCGCGAATTTGCCGGCGGAAGGCGAGCGGTGCGAGAACGGCGAGCTTGCGCGCAGCGTCGAGGCCGTCGAGGTCGTCGCTGGGATCGAGCTCCGCGTATCCGGCGGCCTGCGCCTCGCGGATCGCTTCGTCGAGCGAGTGCCCGGCGCGCATTTGCTGCAGCACGAAGTTGGACGTGCCGTTGAGGACGCCCGCGACTTCGGCCACGTCTTCAGCCGCGAGAACCTCACCGAGCGTGCGAACGACGGGAACGGCTCCCGCGACCGACGCTTCGTAGCGCAGCGCGGCATGGTGCTGCTGCGCGACGACGGAAAGCGCCGCGCCGTGGGCTGCAATGAGCGCTTTGTTCGAGGTGACGACGTGCTTGCCGGCCCGCAACGCCGCTTCAACGAAGGTCCGTGCCGGCTCGACGCCGCCGATCGCTTCCACGACGACGTGCACGTCCGGGTCGCCGAGAACATCGTCCGGATCGATCGTCAGCAGGGGCACGGCTTCTTGCGGATAGCGCGGTTTGTGCAAATCGCGCACGAGAATGCGCGAGAGCCGTACGGGCACGCTCAGTACCGTTTCGTTTGAGAGCAAGCGCGCCGCAACGCCGCCGCCGACGACGCCGCATCCCAGCAGGCCTACGGTCATCTCGAGCGTTTTGAGCTGTCCTTGT
>JBOHTT010000344.1:0-10481 GCA_050733775.1 Vulcanimicrobiaceae bacterium | reverse complement strand
GACTGCGGCGATTTCGAACCCGGCTCGTATGCCGGCCGAAACATACACTTCGGCGTTCGAGAGCACGGAATGGGCGCAATCGCCAACGGCATCCAAGCCCACGGCGGCCTCTTCCCGTTCACGGCGACGTTCTTCAACTTCCTCGACTACATGAAGCCGGCGGTACGTTTGGCGGCACTCAACAAGTCGCGCGTCGTCTTCATCTTTACGCACGACTCCGTCTTCCTCGGGGAAGACGGCCCGACGCACGAGCCGATCGAACAGCTCTCGATGCTGCGCGCGACGCCGGGTGTCGTGACCCTGAGGCCGGCCGATGCGCTGGAAACGCTCGAAGCGTGGAAAGTGGCGATCCAACCGCGCACGGGACCGTATTGCATCGTGTTATCGCGGCAAAAGCTTCCGTTCCTCGGCGCCCGGGACGCCGCGGTTTCACGCGGCGCCTACGTTCTCAAAGATTCAAACGGAACGCCTGACCTGATTCTGATCGCTACGGGATCGGAAGTCTCGCTGGCAGTCGAGGCAGCCAAGCTCATCGAAGCCAAAGGCACCGCCGTGCGCGTCGTTTCGATGCCGAGCTGGGAGCTCTTCGACGCGCAAGACGATGCGTATCGCGAGAAAGTCTTGCCGCGCTCGGTGCGCGCGCGGATGTCGATCGAAGCTGCAGCGACGATTGGCTGGAGCAAGTATGTCGGCGACCACGGCCTGACATACGGAATCGATCGTTTCGGAGAATCCGCACCCGCCGGAGCGATCGCAAAGGATCTCGGATTCACGCCGGAACGCGTCGCCGAAGTTGCGTCCGGCCTCCTCGCCCGCGCATAACGTCGAAAGGGAAGCTATGCCAAATCAACTTCAACAGCTCGCCGCCGTCGGACAAAGCATCTGGTACGACAACATTCGCCGCTCGATGTTTGCTTCAGGCGAGCTCCATAAGCTCATCGCGAACGGCCTGCGCGGCATGACGTCGAATCCGACGATCTTCGAGCATGCCATCGACTCCGGCAGCGACTACGACGACCAGCTGAAATCGCTGGTCGGAAAAGTATCCGACCCGCAACTGCTGTTCGAAGAGTTCGCAATCGACGACATCCAGCATGCGTTGGGCGAATTCCGCCCGTTATATGACTCGACGAACGGCGGCGACGGTTTTGTGTCGCTCGAAGTTTCTCCGCTCCTCGCACAGGACACCAAAGGGACGATCGATGCCGCGGCGCGCTTGTGGAAAGAAGTCGACCGTCCGAACCTCATGATCAAAATTCCCGGAACGCCTGAATGCGGTCCGGCGATTGCGGCTTCGATCGAAGCGGGCATCAACGTCAACGTGACGCTGCTATTCTCCCTTGCGAGCTACGAGATGGCGGCGAACGCCTATATCGAAGGGCTCGAGAAGCGCGCCGCAGCCGGCAAGCCGATCGATCGCCTCGCGTCGGTGGCAAGCTTCTTCCTCTCTCGTATCGATACCAAGGTGGATAAAGAGCTCGAAGGCAAAATCTCGGCCGGCGACAAGCAGCTCGGAGGGCTGCTCGGAAAAGCTGCGATTGCGAACGCAAAACTCGCATACGAGAGGTTCGAACAGCTCTTCAACTCGGAGCGGTTTGCGAAGCTCAAAGCCAAAGGTGCGAAAGTGCAGCGTCCGCTCTGGGCATCGACTTCGACGAAGAATCCGAAGTACAACGATCTCATGTACGTGGAGACGCTCGTCGGACCGCATACCGTCAACACGATTCCCCCGGCAACCTTCGACGCGCTTCTCGACCACGGCAAGGTCGCACCCGACACCGTGAAGTCGGATATCGCCGGCGCGCATAAAGTCTTCGACGATCTGAAAAAAGCCGGCATCTCGATGGACAAGGTCACCGCGCAGCTCACCGTCGAGGGCGTTCAGCAATTCGCGGAGTCTTTCAATAAGATGCTCGAAGCGATCGGCGAAAAACAGAAGTCGCTCGCGGCGTCGCTTCAAACCTCGGCACGGAAATAACGGAGAGCAACGATGCAGCTGGGAATGATCGGACTCGGGAAAATGGGCGCGAACATGACGACGCGTCTCTTGCGCAACGGACATCAGGTCGTCGCATTCGATTTCAGTAAGGACGCCGTCAAAGCGAGCGAAAAGGAAGGGGCCACCGGAGTCGCTTCGGTGGACGAGCTCGTCGGCAAGCTTTCGGCGCCACGGGTCGCGTGGATGATGGTACCCTCCGGCGCACCGACAGAGCAGACACTCGAAAAACTGCTCGGCCTGATGAAAGCGGGCGACATCATCATCGACGGCGGCAACTCGAATTGGAAAGATTCGATCCGGCGCGCAGAGATGTGCAAGCAAAAAAACATTGCTTTTATCGACGCTGGAACGAGCGGCGGCATTTGGGGCCTCGAGAACGGCTACTGCTTGATGGTGGGCGGCGATACAAAGGCAGTTAAGACGTGCGAGCCGATTTTTACCGCGCTCGTCGCGCCGGGCGGCTACGCGCACGTCGGCTCCGTCGGCGCAGGGCACTTTTCGAAGATGGTCCACAACGGCATCGAGTACGGCTTGCTCCAAGCCTACGGCGAAGGCTTCGAGATCCTCGAGAAATCGCAGTTCAAGTACGATCTGCATCAGCTTGCGAAGCTATGGCTGACCGGCAGCGTGGTGCGTTCGTGGCTACTCGAGCTTCTGGAAGTTGCACTCCGCGACGATCCGACGCTCGCTGACATCAAAGGCTTCGTCGTCGATTCGGGCGAGGGCCGCTGGACAGTCCAAGCCGCAATCGACGAGGACGTTCCGGCACCGGTCATCACGCTCTCGCTGCTGGCGCGCTTTGCCTCACGGCAGGACGAGTCGTTCAGTGCGAAGATCATCGCCGCTCTGCGCAATCAATTCGGAGGACACGCGGTGATGCACGACGTCCATGAAGCTCCGCCGCGCGCCGAAAACGGCAAAGCGGCCACTGCCAAGGTGTAGGCTTCCTAAATGTACCAAACAATCGCACGCCCTGCTGAAGCTTCGGCACAAGCCAATCCGCTGCGAGCCGGCCTGTCGACCAATCGCATAGCCGAGCCATGCAACGTCATCTTCTTCGGCGCGAGCGGCGACTTGATGAAGCGCATGCTTATGCCGGCGATGTACAACTTGCGGCTGGGCGACGTGCTGCCGATGAACTACGGCATCGTCGGATTCTCGCGGACGGAATGGGAAGACGACGGATTCCGCAGCGCGATGAAAGCGAGCGTTGACGAGTTTTCACGCAGCGGCGAAGCGAAGGATCCGCTCTGGAGCGATTTCGCCAAGCACCTCTCGTATGTGAGCGGCGATTTCGATGACGTGAAGTGCTATAAGCGGCTCAAAGAACGGCTAGACCGCAACGACAAAGAGCTCGGAACAAAACACAACCGGCTCTTTTATCTCTCGACGCCGCCCGGGCTTTTCGCGAAGATCGTCGACATGCTCGAACAAGCCGGGCTCGCACCGGATGACAACAAAGAGGGCTGGACGCGCATCATCGTCGAGAAACCCTTCGGCATCGACCTGACGTCGGCGCGCGCGTTGCAAGCCGAGATCACGAAGGTCTTCGACGAGCCTCTCGTCTACCGCATCGATCATTACCTTGGCAAAGAGCCCGTGCAGGACATCATGGCTTTGCGCTTTGCCAACGTCATCTTCGAACCAATCTGGAATCGGCGGTACATCGAGTCCGTGCAAATGACGGCGGCAGAAAGAGTCGGCGTGGAGCTGCGCGGCGGCTACTACGAGACTTCCGGTGCGCTGCGCGACATGATTCAAAATCACGTCATGAACCTGTTCGCGCTGGTTGCGATGGAGCCGCCCGTCAGCGCCGATGCGGATTCCATCCGCGACGAAAAGATGAAGGTGCTGCGCGCTGTGCGCCCCATCGATCCCGACCAGCTGAACACTATTGCGGCGCGCGGGCAGTATGCGGCGGGGATTATCGACGGCAAACAGGTGCCGGGTTATCGGCAGGAGCCGGACGTCAATCCGAAGTCAAACACCGAAACGTTCGCAGCGGTGAAGCTCTATGTCGACAACTGGCGATGGGCGGGCGTACCGTTCTATTTACGCAGCGGCAAACGCCTTGCCAACAAAGTCAGCGAAATTGCGATTCGCTTCAAAGACATTCCGCATCGGCTTTTCGGTGATGCCGGTGACGACATCGAGCACAACGTGCTCGTGATGAAGATTCAGCCTGAGGAAGGCGTGTCGCTGCGGTTCTCCGCCAAGGTGCCTGGTCCGAAGATGCACATTCGTTCCGTCTCGATGGACTTCAACTACGGCACAGGTTTCGGCGTCGTCTCGGCGCCGGCGTACGAACGCTTGATCGGCGACGCAATGCGCGGCGACGCGACGCTCTTCACGCGCTGGGATGCCGTCGAAGTGGCGTGGGAGATCGTCACACCGATTCTCGAGCGTTGGACGATGCTGAAAGACACGAGCTTCCCGAACTACGCAGCCGGGAGTCAAGGGCCGGTGCAAGCCGAGAGCATCTTGGAAGACGACGACACGTGGAGACGAATTTAGTGGAGCCAGCCGTGACGACGACGGCGCCGACGATCGATACCGACGAGATCCGGCTGCGCTGGCGCGAAGCCCGCGGTGGAACACCATCGACGGCAACGATCAATTTCGTCGTGTACGTTGAAAACGAACGCTACCGCGATTGGGTTTTCGAGCGCGCGCAGGGGATTGCGGACAAACACCCGTCGCGCATGATCGTGCTCGACGCCGTCAAGGGCGAACACGGCGTTCGCATCGTCGGCGGTGACGCCGAAAAGAAGGGCGGACCCGTCATTTTCCGCGAGCGTGTCGACTTGGGCGTCGACGGCGTCCGTGCCGCAAACCGGGTACACTTCGTGGAATCGTTGCTGGTCAAAGATCTGCCAACCGTCGTGTGGTGGGCGGCCGACCGGCTCTTCGAAAGTAATACGTTCAAAGCGCTCCTCCCGATCGTGCAGCACGTCATTCTCGATTCTTCGGGAACCGGCAAAGAGCCGCACGCCTTGCAAGAGTTCGCCAAATTCTTTAGCGAGCACAAAGCCGCCGCGCTCGACGATCTCGCCTGGATGCGCCTCGAACCTTGGCGCGACGTCGTCGCGCAATTTTTCGACGACCCGGGGCTGCGCGACGAGCTCTTCTCGTTGCGCAGCGTCGCGATCGCGTCGGGTTCCGAATCGGAAGCGCTGTATTTAGGATGCTGGCTTGCCAGCCGCCTCGGCTGGACGGTTCGCGACGGATCCGGCTTCGCCGATCGTTCCGGCACTCCGATAACCTTCGAGCGCCGCCGCGAAGGTGAAATTCGCCGCGTGCAAAGCGTCCAGCTGAAGTCTGCGACCTCGACATACCAGGCCTATGTCGACGGCGGCGAAGCCGTTTGCCTCGAGGTCACCGGCAAATTTGCCCGCGCGCAACAACACGTTCCGCTGCAAGCGATCGATAACATGTCGCTCATCGAACGCGCGATTCTCAGTCAGCGCACGGACGAGATTTTCGTCGAAGCGCTTCAAACCGCCGGCGCTCTGCTCGGGTAGGAGCTCTCATGATCGGAAAACTGGAGATCGTCGCGGACGAGGCGGCGCTGGCACGCGCCGCCGCCGAACACTTCATCGCTGCCGCGACGGCCGCGATTCGCGAGCGCGGGAGATTTAACGTTTCGCTTGCCGGTGGCTCGACGCCCAAGGCGATGTACGCGCTGTTGCGCGAGAGCCCGATGCGCGAGCGAGTCGACTGGGAAAGCATTTCCTTTTATTTTGGCGACGAACTGTGCGTCATGCCGGACCATCCGGATTCGAACTACGGGATGGCGCACACAGAGCTCTTCGAGCCGCTCGTGCTCACCGAAGAGTGGGTGTACCGCATTCGCGGGGAGATGGATCCGGTCGATGCAGCCGGCGAGTACGACGATATCGTCAAGAAAATGCTCGGCCCGAGTCCGGCCTTCGACTTGATTTTTCTCGGCATGGGGCCTTACGGCCACACCGCATCTCTTTTTCCGGGCACTCTCTCGCAGATCGATCCCGACTGGCTCGTCGCGCCGATTCGCGTTGAGAAACTCAACGCGTTTCGCCTCACGCTCACTCCTCGGACGATCAACGGAGCGCGTGCGATCTTCGTTGTTGCGGGAGGAGCCAATAAAGCCGACGCGCTAGCGCACGTTCTCACCGGCCCGCGCGAACCAGACGTGTATCCGGCTCAAATCCTTCATCCCGAACATGGTACGCTTACGTGGCTCGTGGATCGGGCTGCAGCAAAGGGCCTATCCGAATAGGAGGAACGCCTTGAGAGGATCGTACGCGGAGGTTCACGCGCGCTCGCTGCGCGATCCTGAAGGCTACTGGGGTGAAGTCGCGCAGCAAATTGCGTGGACGCGCACGTGGGACCGCGTGCTCGATTCGTCGCAGCCACCGTTCTATCGCTGGTTCGTCGGCGGACAGCTCAACACGTGTTACAACGCGCTCGACCGTCACGTTGAAAGCGGGCGCGCCGAGCAAGCGGCGCTGATCTACGACAGTCCCGTCACGAACACGATTCGCACGTATACGTATGCCGAACTCCGCGACGCGGTCGCACGCTTCTCCGGCGTCTTGGCGGGTCAGGGCGTCGCTCGCGGCGATCGCGTCATAATCTACATGCCGATGGTGCCGCAAGCGGCGATCGCGATGCTCGCCTGCGCTCGGCTCGGAGCGATTCATTCGGTCGTCTTCGGCGGATTCGCCGCAAACGAGCTGGCGATGCGTATCGACGACTCGCAGCCGAAGGTGCTCGTCAGCGCGTCGTGTGGAATCGAAGTCAACCGCATCGTCGAGTATAAGCCCTTGCTCGACGAGGCCATTACAATCGCAAAGCACAAGCCGTCGCGCTGCATCGTCTTCCAGCGCCCCGAGCGGCGCTGCACGCTCTACGCCGAGCGCGATCTCGATTGGGATGAAGCCGTTTCTTCGGCGCAGCCGGTCGGCTGCACGCCGGTCGATGCCACGGACCCGCTCTACATTCTTTATACCAGCGGAACGACGGGGCAACCCAAAGGCGTTGTTCGCGACAACGGTGGCCACGCGGTCGCACTCTGCGATTCGATGAAGACGGTCTACAACGTCGACGCTGGAGACGTATGGTGGACGGCATCTGACGTCGGTTGGGTGGTCGGGCATTCGTACATCGTCTACGCGCCGCTGCTCGCCGGCTGCACGACGGTGATGTTCGAAGGGAAACCGGTCGGCACACCGGACGCCGGCGTCTATTGGCGAATCGTTTCGCAGCACGGCGTGCGTGCGCTCTTCACCGCGCCGACCGCGTTTCGCGCGATCAAGCGCGACGATCCGAACGGCGAATACGTTCGCAAGTACGATCTCTCGAAGTTTCGAACGCTCTTCCTGGCCGGCGAACGCTGCGATCCCGACACGCTCAAATGGGCGGAAGCTCAATTGGGCGTACCGGTCATCGATCATTGGTGGCAGACCGAAACGGGCTGGCCGATCGTCGCCAATTGCATGGGACTGGATGCAGGCGGCGGCAAGCCGTTCGTCGTCAAACCAGGTTCGCCGACAAAGCCGGCGCCCGGGTGGGACGTGCGCGCGCTCGGACCCGATTCGCATGAAGTAAAACCCGGCGACATCGGTACGCTGTGCTGCAAACTCCCGCTGCCGCCCGGAACGTTCCCGACGCTATGGAACGCCGACGAGCGTTTTCGCACGTCGTACTTCGAACAGTTCCCCGGCTACTACAATACGGGCGATGCTGGTTTCGTCGACGACGACGGCTACGTGTTCGTGATGACGCGCGTCGACGACGTCATCAACGTCGCGGGCCATCGCCTCTCGACGGGCGCGATGGAGGAAGTCCTCGCGTCGCATCCAGACGTCGCAGAGTGCGCGGTGATCGGGATCGCCGACGAGCTCAAGGGACAAGTTCCGCTGGGCTTCGCCGTGCTCAAAGCCGGCGTCAGCCGCGCGCACGGCGACATCACGAGCGAGCTGGTGCAATTAGTGCGCGACCGTATCGGCCCCGTCGCCGCGTTCAAAGAAGCGATCGTCGTCAAACGCCTTCCGAAAACACGCTCCGGCAAGATCTTGCGTTCGACGATGCAAAAAATCGCCGACGATCGAGACTACAAAGTTCCGCCGACCATCGACGACCCCGCAATCCTCGACGAAATCGCTGAGTCGCTCAAAGGCGCGAAGGTCTAAGGTCGAACGGCCGGCGCAGCCGTGCCGGGGTCGGTCGAGCCCGTCAGCATCAGGGTTTGCGTGCCGATCGCGCCCGTGTCGATGTTGTAGCCCGCGAGAAGCTTGCCTTCGACGAGTTGGATGTTCACCAGCGCCTTGTTGACGTCAGTCTGAGCTTGCAGCTCGCGGCCGCGATCGTTGGCGAGGTTGATGACGCGCTGCAATACCAAGAACGTCGTCGACGTACCGGCATGGTACTTGCGCAGTTCGCTCGCATAGACTTGTTCGGCGGCTTGACGGCCGGACTGCGCCGCGATCAAGCGCGATTGTGCCGAACGCAGCATCTGCACCGCGTTAGCGGACTCCATCTTCAGCCGCTGGATCAGCCCGATTTGCTGAACCTCGAGCGAACGAGCCTGCTCGAGAGCTGCGCCGTAATTGCCGCGCGCGGCGCGATTTCGCAGCGGCAAACCGATCGTGAGCTGCGCGGAATATGTCGGAAAGTCATTGCTAAAGAGATTGTTCACGGACGTCCCAAAATTGCCGTTGAGGTAGCCCGGACCCGCGAAGTTGAGTGGCGGCAGCGGCGTGAGCCGTTGAGCCGGCGGAAGCGTCGCGTTCGCGATCGCGATCAATTGATCGATTGCATTGGCTTCCGCGAGAAACAAGCCTGTGACGGGACTCGCCATCGGGTTGATCGGGTTGCCGGCAAATCCGTTCGACGTATAACCGAGGCCGAGATCCAGCTGCGGTTTGAGTTGGTCTTTCGCATAAGAGACGTTGACTTTAGCCGCGCGTTCTTGATCGCGAATCTGCGCGATCTCGGGCCGATTGCCCAATGCCGCGACCAACACGTCGTTGACTGTCGGTTCGACGGGCATTTGCGTAACGCTGGTCGTCGGAACCAGATTCGCCGACCATACCGGATCGGCCGGATTGCCGAGGATGAGGCTCTTCAGCTGGGTTTGCAGCTCTTGCACCGTCTGCAACCCGGAATACACGTTGTCCTGAAACTGCGCGACCTGATCGTTTGATTCGACAACGTCAACCGGCGCGACGGCACCCGCCTTCGCTTGACGTTGCGTGCTTTGCGCCTGAGCGACGGCGTTGCGCAGACCTTCTTCTTGAATGGCCACGTTACGCCACGCGGCGACCAGGCTCCAATACGTGTTCGCGACGTTCGACACGGTCTGTTGCGCGTTGACGAGAAGCGCGTCCGTATCGGTGTCGGCGGCGATGCGGGCGATCTCGAGCGCGCGCCTCGCATCGTCCATGCGAAGGCCGCGTGCGAGCGGTTGCGTGACGTTGAACGACAGAGCGCTCGGATAGGACGGGTTATAGCTATTCGCGACGGCGTTGCTCGTGACGCGCGAACCCGTGCCGCTGACCGACAAGCGCGTTCCGCCGAGCGTTTGCCCGGAGAATCCGCCGGTCACACCGAGCGTGTCGGCGGTGATGGGACCTGCATTCGGGCCGGCCGCAAAAAAACTCGACGGCGGCTGCACCGTGTGCGTATACGAGGGCACGAGCTGGAAGCGAACGTCATAGGCGCCTTCTGCCGCGACGACTTGATACGCGGCGATGCGGCGGTTCGCTTGTGAAACGGCAAGATTAGGATTGCGCATCAGCGCCATCGTCACCGCGTCGTCGAGCGAGATGCCGACGTACGGTTCCTGTGAAACGCCCGCAATGCCGGGCGTGGGCAATGGACCGGGCGAGACATTGTAGCCTGGTCCCACTGCCGGAACCGGAGGCAATTCGGTCGACGGAATCGGGATGGGTGAAGCTGCCGGCGGCACGGCGCTCGGAAGCACGTACGGCGCAACGGTAGGAATCGGACTTTGTGTCGCCGCGGGCTGAGCCTCACTTCGCGTCGCGCCTGCTGCAACGGAGAGGGACAGCATGATGGAAGCAAGCCCGAACGCGGGCGCCTTCACATTGCGCATGCTATTTTATCTTGACGTTTGCGACAACCGACATCCCCGGGCGCAGCGGCACTTGATCGAGCGGCTTCGACGCACTGTTGACGTAGATGCGTACGGGGATACGCTGCGTCACCTTTACGAAATTCCCGGTGGCATTCTGCGCCGGAACGAGCGCGAACGAATTTTGCGACGCTGGTGAAATCTCGCCGACGACTCCCGAGAATTGCACCCCTGGATAGGCGTCCACGGTGATGTCGGCCTGTTCGCCGGGTTTGATGTGTGCCATCTGCGTTTCTTTGAAGTTCGCAGTGATGTAGATGTTGCTCAGCGGCACGATCGTGAGAAGTGGCGTTCCCGTGCTGACTTGCTGTCCGATCTCGACGGTCTTCTGACCTATATACCCTG